>CAJMRZ010000001.1 GCA_905215945.1 uncultured bacterium
GGCCTCGAGGGCAAAGCCGGCGCCCCAGCCATAGTTGGCGTCGTCCTTGGCGTGCTCGTCGCCCAGCCAGTTGCCGGTGTAGAGCTGCACACCCGGGGCGGTGGTGTAGTAGTCCAGCTCGCGGCCGGTCCACATCTCCTCGACATGCAGGGCGCGGCGCAGATTGCGGCCGTACTGATAGCCATCGATGCACAGGCAGTGATCGTAGCCGCGTGCCTGCTTAATCTGCGGGTCGTCGGACTCCATGCCGGGTGCGACGGGGCGCAGCTCGCGAAAGTCAAACGGCGTGTCCTCGACCGGAGCGATTTCGCCGGTGGGGATGTTCTGCTCATTAATGGGCAGGTAGTGGGCAGCGTTAGCGACAAAGAAGTGCTCGCAGTCCATGCCGGCGTTATGACCGGCAAGGTTAAAGTATGTGTGGTTGGTCATGGACACGTAGGTGGCGCGGTCGCTCTCGCAGCCATACTCGATGCGAAAGACGCCGGTGCGCGTAACGGTAAACACGGCCGTAAACGTGCGGTTGCCAGGCAGGCCCAGCTCGCCATCCTTAAGCGAGGTAGTCATGCGCACGGCATTGTGGACCTCGTCGAGTTCAGCATCCCACACGCGCTTGTGCAGGCCATGCTCAAGATCACTGTGCAGGTTGTTGGCGCCCTCGTTGGCGGGCATATGCCAGTCCGTGCCGTCGATGGTGATCGTGGCGCCCGCGGTGCGGTTTGCCACGGGGCCGATGGTCGCGCCAAAGCAGGCGGGGTTGTCAAAGTAATCCTCGAGCTTATCGAAGCCCAGCACCACATCGCGCACGTTGCCAGGGATGTCGGGTACGTCGATGCCCAACACGGTAGCGCCATAGTCCATAATGCGAACGCAGATCTCGGGCCCGTTGAGGGTGTAGCGATGAACGGGGGTACCGCACGGCGCGGTGCCGAATAGCTCGGAAGTGATCATTTGGTTCCTAACATCGAGGTATTTCGGACAAACTGTAGCGCGAACAGGCGAGATTATCACTACACCCCACTAAAGCAGGGGGTATTTTTCTCAAAAAAGTGATGATTGGAGCTGTGCGGGTGTTCATTTTTGACGCGCACGAGTCTGATACAATTTGTTCGTTATTGTTTGAATTGACGTGAGCGTGGAACAGCGAGGACTCATCGTGATTAAAGCGGAGCGACAGGATAAGGTTCGGCAGCTGCTCGAGGAACAGGGAACGGTCTCGGTCAAGGAGATTTCGGATGCACTGGGCGTCTCGGATATGACGATCCGCCGCGATCTTGAGGAGCTTGCGAGCCTGGGCGAGATCGAGCGCGTGCACGGCGGAGCCCGCAGTGCGCAGAGCCGTCCACACGCTATGCTGCGCCATGAGTATTCGCACAGCGAAAAGCGCACAAAGCATGCCGAGGAAAAGCTGCAGATCGCGCGCCGCGCCGTTGAGCTCATCGAGGAGGGCTCGACCATCTTTTTGGGTACGGGCACCACGGTTGAGCAGATGGCCTCAATGCTGCCGGCGTTTCGCCTGCGCATCGTGACCAATTCGCTTTCGGTCTTTAACCTGCTCGAGGCGCGTGAGGATTGCGAACTGTGCCTGGTGGGCGGCATGTCCCGTCGCCGCACCGCCGCTTTTGTGGGACCAACGGCCGAGGATACCCTGCGTGCACTGGGTATCGACGCTGCGTTTATCGGCGCCAACGGCATTCTGGATGGCGACGTGTCTACGTCTAATATGGATGAGGGTCGTATCCAGCAGCTCGCCTTTAGCAAGGCCGACTCGCGCTATCTGATCGCCGACTCCAGCAAGATCGGCAAGCGCGACTTCTACACCTTCTGCCGCCTGGACAATTTGGACGCCGTGGTGTGCGAGCCGAGCATCTCCGCCGGGGACCGTGTCGCCATCGAGGAGCACACGCAGGTCATTTGCTAACTAGCGCAGCAGGCGATACTTCTGCCCCTGCTGGCTCGGGGATTACCGCTTCACGTTGACGCGCAAATAATTTTGGGCAACAAGGATGAGGTTATTCTGGGATATGACTAGACTCCGTATTTCGTCTTTATGCCCCTTGAGAATGAATCGTAGTCTTCATAGAGCCCCTCTCTGCTTTCATCCTCGGCGTGGTTTACACGTTCAAGGAGTTTATCCTTTGGAGCCTCTTTTGTTATTGCGGCCTCGCTATCGGGTATTGCGGATTGCAAGAATAGTTCTAGAGCATGGACGTCTTTGAGTATGTAGCCCGTCGAACGGCCCGCTCCTGTTTTTTCGATTGCGCTGCAACTAACAAGCTGACCGAGGGTTCGTTTAACGGTTACCTCGCTGATATCGGGGCAGTTGGACCGGATGTCGGATTTCTTAACGACGCCGGGTCTCTGTTGAAATAGAACAGCAATGCGCGCTTGTTTCGACATGGGACGAGTGCTTGATTCAATTAAGGTACGCTGCTCGAGCTGTCGGTAGGCGGCCAGGGTTGTTCCGAGCATGAAACGGATAAAGGGCGCTTCGGTGTTTTGATTTTCATTCCATCCAGTGGAGCTTGCAGCGAGGGCGTTGTAGTAAAGCGCTTTGTTGTCTTCAATAAGTCGTTCGATGCTGATGTAACGCGCAACGTCGTATCCAGTCTTTTCGAGCAGCAGCGTTGTAAGGAGCCGGCTCATCCTGCCATTGCCATCGTTGAAGGGATGAATGCTGACAAAATCTAAGATGAAGCGGAATGATATAAGGAGGGGGTCGCAAACTTGACGAGATAAAGCATCATTGAGGGACTGGCAGGCTTCTTTAATAAGTCCCGGGGTTGCTAGAGCCGAAGGGGGCCTAAAGCGCACAAATCGATTACCTTGATCGTCAATGGAGACGATTTCGTTATCGCTATCTTTCCAATGGCCCCCATACGAGATTGCTGTGTGTGCCATGAG
The DNA here is from genome assembly GCA_905215945.1 of uncultured bacterium. Taxonomy (GTDB): domain Bacteria; phylum Actinomycetota; class Coriobacteriia; order Coriobacteriales; family Coriobacteriaceae; genus Collinsella. Next base: position 2,902 of record CAJMRZ010000001.1, read on the forward strand.
GTCACGATGCAACTGCAAAATGACCGATGGCGTTACGGGAATGAAATCGTGCTGCTCGTGGATAAGCGACAGCGCATCTCGGTATCCAGCGATTTCTTCCTCTGCGCGGGAGCTTGGCTTGGCGGAATACGCCATGATTGCTTTGAGTCTTTTTTGGGTGGTAACAATTCCTTCAAGTCCGTTGGAGGATCGGGTGCTTTGGATCTTAGCTTCCTCCATAAGGGACGATAGGAGTTCGGGTTTGACTTGACTCAGAACAAGCTGTCGGCCTTTATGCTCGCGTATCGAGAGGAGGAGGTTGGTGATTGGAGTTGCTTCGAGTTCCGCTGGGACTGTGGCGTAATCGAACTGGCGCATGCGGCTCCTTTCGGTATCACGAACATACTTTCGATATCATAATACCATTAAATGATACCGAAAGTATGTTCGTGATACCGAAAACTAGAAACCATGCTTCATAACTGCTTGGAAAGTTTGGATTTGACTATCTTATTGTCTTGATCTGTAACAGGTAGACGGTCGAAAGTGGGCTACGTGTTACAGATTGAGATATTTCTGCTCGGGCGTTCTGTTTGTCTCGATTTGTAACAGCTAGGGCCGAAATACTCGGCTAGATGTTACAGATCGAGACGAATGATCCGCTCGGACTCACCAAAAACAAAAAAGGCCGCATGCGAACCCGTGGAAGGATTCGCATGCGGCCGACAGGGGGTATGTGGCAGAAGTTAAGCCATGAGCAGGCCGGTCTCCGCGACGTTCTTGTACCAGTACGCGCTCGCCTTGGGATAGCGCTTCTGGGTCTCAAAGTCGATGTAGAACAGGCCATAGCGCTTGTTATAGCCGTTGGTCCAGGAGAACTGGTCCTGCAGCGACCACACAAAGTAACCATCGACGTTCACGCCGCCGTCGATCGCCTTGAGGATCCACGCGAGATGCTGACGCATGTAGTCGATACGAGGGGCGTCATCGATAAAGCCGTCCTCGAAGTCGTCCTTATAGCCCATGCCGTTCTCGGTGATGTAGATCTTCTTGTAGTTGGGGTAATCGTTCTTAATGCGGAGCAGCAGGTCGTAGAGGCCCTCGGGATAGATGATCCAGTCCCAATCGGTGGTGGGTATGCCTTCGCGCACGCATGACTCGCCCACGCCCTTGAGGAACCAGCGCGAGGAGCCCTTGTCGCCGGTGCCATTGTGGTTGATGTCGTTTTCGCCCTCGGCGGCACGCAGGAACTGGCACTTGTAGGTGTTGACGCCCAGGCAATCGTTGTAGGGGAGCGCGGCGGTCAGCGCGGCGATGTCCTCGTCGCGGACGTCGAGCTCGCCGCCGGCGATATGGGCCAGCTTGGTCGCAGCCTCCATGGTGTCGGCTGCATAGTGGCCGCGGAAAGTGGCGTCGAGCACCCAGCGGTTGTTGATGACGTCGGCCATGCGAGCTGCCTCGCAGTCGGCGGCGTTGTTGGGGTCGAGGGGATACTTGGGCTCCAGGTTCTGGACAATGCCGATCTCGCCCTCAAAGCCGCCCTCATGGAAGGCGACGACAGCCTTGGCGTGGGCCACCATCATGTTGTGCATGAGCTGGAAGGCCTTGTCCAGGCGGTACTTCTCGCCGTGCGGCCAGTTGCCGACGATAAAGCTGCCCTCGGCGGTCGCGGGAATCTCGTTAAAGGTAAACCAGTGCTTGACCTCGGTGAACTCGGCAAAGCAGAACTTGGCGTACTCGACAAAGGCGTCGATCGTCGTGCGCGTCAGGAAACCCTCATCGCCGTTCTGGTAAAAGGCCTCGGGCGTATCAAAGTGATCGAGCGTGACATAGGGGATAACGCCGGCTTTGTTGCAGGTGGCGAAAAGCTCGTGATAGAAGGCAACGCCCTCGGGGTTGATCTCGCCAGTGCCGTTGGGGAAGATGCGGCTCCAAGCGATGGAGACGCGGATACCGTTGATGCCGAAGCGCTGGCACAGGTCGATATCGACCGGGTACTTGTTGTAGAAGTCGCTTGCGGGATCGGGGGAGAAGCGACCCTGGGCTGCCAGGAAATCGTCCCAGGGCACTTTGCCCTTGCCGTGCGTACGGGTCTCGCCCTCAACCTGGTAAGCAGCGGTGGCGCCGCCAAACACAAAGCCGTCGGGGAACTGCATGGGGTTGGTCATGAGTCATCCTTTCTGTGGGATACGAATAGGGAGAGGTGCCCGAACCGGGAATCCGGGCACCAACAGAGGGAGGAACTAGTCGAGGTTCTCGCGGAGCCACTTGATGGCGCCAGCGGGGTCGCGAGTAAGGTCGATATATTCCTTACCGCGGGGAGCGAGCAGCTTAATGCCCAGGCGATCGGTGTCGGCCTTCATGTCGTTGTAGTAGCTACGAACCTGCGGGGCGAGCACGATAACGTCGTACTGATCCATGATGGCAGTGTGCTGGCCATAGGCGCCTGCGGAGGAAGCGATGTTCTCTCCGGTCTGCGCAGCACCTTCCTTGATGGCGTTGGCGAGCATGGCAGAGGTGCCGGCGCCGGCGCACAGGACGAGGACCTTCAGGCCATCGACATCCTTCTTAGCGGATGCGCCGGAGGCGGGCTCGGGCTGATCGGCGACAGGCTTGTTGTCGGCGGCAGCGGCGGTCGGCTCGACGGAAGCGGCGGTCTGCTCGACAGCGGGCGCAGGGGCGTTGGCGGCGATGGCAGCGGCACCATCGGACTCGAGACCCAGCTCGGCGGCGCGCTCGGCCTCCTGGTCGCAGAGCAGCTTATCGTATGCCTTCAAGAACGGCAGGTAGATGATGGCGTCCAGCAAGATGATGATCGCGACAAATACTAGGGCAATAAGCTGGAAGTTCGTGGTGATGAAGATGCCGATGGGGGCAGGGGTGGCCCAAGGCACCACGAAGGAGAAGCCGTTCATGCCCACGTTATCGATAAAGAACTTGGCAACGCTTACGTTGACGCAGCCGGCGGCAACAAAGGGGACGAGCATGTAGGGGTTAAGGATCATCGGCGCGCCAAAGAGCAGCGGTTCGTTGACGGCGAAGGCAACAGGAACGATCGAGGCCTTACCGACGGCTTTGAGCTGCTTGGACTTCATAAAGAGAATCAGCAGAAGCGGCACGATGAACGTGGCGCCGGTGCCGCCGAACTCACCCACGAGCGACATGTTAAAGGTGAGGGAGTGGGCGGGGTGGCCGCCTGCCAGCAGAACCTGCAGGTTCTCGGCCTGGTTGGCAAGACGGATGGGGTCGATGCCCGGCTGGACAATCGAGGGGCCGTGGACGCCGATGAACCAGAAGAACGCGGTGGCCGCCTGGATAAGGATAAGGCCAGGATAGGTTTCTGCAGCGGTAAAGAGCGGGGAGAGCAGTTTGATAAGCAGCTCGGAGAACGGAACGCCCATGAGGTTGCGCACGACGACATCGATGATGCCGCAGATGATGACGGCGCCGCCGAAGGGGATGATGTCGCGGAAGTTCTGAGCGATGGCGCCCGGGACCTCCTTGGGCAGCTTAATGGTCAGATCGCGCGAGACGCAGAATTTGTAGACCCACACGGTAATGAACGCGGCGATATAGGCCGAGAACAGACCGCGCGTGCCCATGCTGGTGCAGTCGAAGACCGAAAGCTCGGAGCCGTTGAACTTGGTGGTGAACTGCGTAACGGCGAGCAAAAGCATACTGCACTGGGCGGCCACCATGGTGGAGCCGTCGTTGAGAACTTTGCCGGCGGGCATGCGACGGTTCATGGATGCCGTGAAGTTCTTGGCGGTGGTGCCGGCAACCATGATGCCCATGACGCCCATGGTGAAGTTGTAGAGCTTGTTGCACCAGTCGATGAGCGGCTGGGGCAGCGTGATGCCGACTACGCCGGGAAGCGTGGCGATCAGCAGAAAGATCGAAGAGGTAAGGACGATGGGCATGCACCCAAGGAATCCGTCCTTGATGGCCTGGAGGTAGATGTTCCTCGAGATCTTCTCAAAGAACGGTTGATGCTTTTCGAGCATCTTTACGATGGCGTCCATAGAGCTCCTTTGCTACTTGATGCGCGATGCATGTGGATGGAACTGGTCGTCGATGGATGGTCAGGACTGCCCGGAAACCTTCCTGGGTAAGGAAGGCATTGCGAAATGACAACGTTGTCATTTCGTTAATGACAACGTAAGACATTTTTGGAAGAGCAACAAGGATTTACGGGTGAACGGTCGATATTGTCCGATAAACGGCTGATTTGTCAGTTGGGCAGGTAGTGTATGCTAGAACACAAAAAACAAGCGATGCAAAACCGACTGGAGAAGTAGTGGCAACGATGGACAAGAAAAATGTCTCAATGAACGATGTGGCAGTTGCCGCGGGTGTTTCTCTCAAGACGGTGTCGCGCGTGATCAACGAGCCTGATAGCGTGCGAGAGTCGACGCGCGATAAGGTCCATGCGGCCATGGAGGCGCTCGGGTTTCGAACCAACTTTGCCGCGCGTTCACTCAAGTTGGGCCGTTACGGGTGCATCGGCGTGGTGATGTTTCACTTGTCGGGCGGCGCCGTGGACATGATTGACGGTATCGCCGATGCCGCCGAAGAGCGAGGCTTTGCTCTCACGATGATCAAAAAGCGCGCTGGGGAGAAGATGACCCTTGCCGATGCGGCGCGCAGGATGTCGCAGCTGCCTGTTGATGGCATGATCTTCAACCTGCGTCAGATGGTCGATGACTTTGATACCTTTGAGGCGCCGAAAGACCTCAAGACGGTGATTATCACACCAATGGAACATCCTACCTGCTCCACCGTCAGTGACGATCAAGAGGGCGGCGCGCGCATGGCGTGCGAGTACTTCTTGAACCACGGGCACAAGAACGTGTACTTCGTTTCGGGTAAGAAAGAGTCGCTGTCGAGCCAGTGCCGAATGAAAGGCTGGCGAGCGGCGCTCGAGGCGCGTGGCATTGAGCCGCCCGAGCCTCTGCAAGGCGATTGGAATGCGGATAGTGGCTATGCCGCTGGCCTTGTGCTTGCCGATAAACCCGATTGCACGGCGGTCCTCGCTGCTAACGACTGCATGGCAAACGGCGTGATGATGGCTCTACGTGACAAGGGTCTGAGTGTGCCCGATGATGTGTCCGTGATCGGCTTTGATGACGAGCTTTACAAGACGATTCCCAACTCGATTCTGACGTCGGTGAAGTTTCGCCACCGCGAACTGGGCATCCGTGCGCTTAACGAGGTCGTCGCAGGTCTGGAAGCCCCGAGCTCCAGAAGTCGTACGCTCGTCTCGGGCGTGTTGGTCGAACGTTCCAGCGTAAAGGACCTGCGGGCGTAGGGTTTTTCGGCCCGTTCGTCTCAATCTGTAACAGTTAGGACCGAAAAACTCAGCTAAATATTACAGATTGAGATATTTCTGCTCGGGCGTTCTGTTTGTCTCGATCTGTAACAGCTAGGATCCAAAAACTCGGCTAGATGTTACAGATTGAGATGAACAGGAGGGCGGGTGCGGTCTAAACAAAATGGCCCGCGCGGTTCAGCATCGATGCACGGGCCATTTTTTGTCTGCGAGCGGCAGGTGGCGTCAGCGTCTTATGCCTTGAGGTTTTCCTCGATCCAGGCGACGGCACCCTTGGGATCCTTAGTGAGGTCGATGTACTGTTTGCCCTTGGGCGACAGCAGCGTGATGCCCAGGCGGTCGGTGTCGGCCTTCATCTCGTTGTAATAGGTGCGAACCTGCGGAGCCAGGACGATGACGTTGTACTGGTCCATGATGGCGTAGTGGCTGCCGTAGGCACCGGCGTTGGCGGTAATGTCGATGCCCAGCTCGTCGGCGCCTTCCTTAAGCGCGTTGGCGAGCAGTGCAGAGGTGCCGGCGCCAGCGCACAGAACCAGAACCCTCAGATCCTTGCCCTTAAGGGCGGACGGAGCTGCGGAGGCCTCAGTGGCAGAAGCGGTCTCGACAACAGGAGCCTCAACGGCGGGGGCGGCAGCGGTCTTGACGGCCTTGGTCTCCTCGGCCTCTTCTTCGGCCAGGGTCTCGGCCTCCTGCTTGCACAGGACGTTGTCGTAGGCCTTGCAGAACGGGTAGTAGATCAAGAAGTCAACGACCAGCAGGACGACAACCAGGACCAGAGAGATCGGCTGGAAGTTGGTGTCGATGAAGGTGCCGATCGGTCCGGGGAGTGCCCACGGCATGGCATAGATAAAGCCGTTCATGCCCAAAAAGTCGATGAAGAACTTACCAATGAGGACGTTGGCCACGGGGGCAAACAGGAACGGGATCAGGAAGTACGGGTTGAGGATGATGGGCGCGGCGAACAGCAGCGGCTCGTTGACGGCGAACATCACGGGTACGACAGAGGCTTTGCCGACGGCCTTGAGCTGCTTGGAGCGCATAAAGAGCAGGAAGATGATCGGGACAATGAACGTGGCGCCGGTGCCGCCGAGTTCGCCGATGTAGTTACCGAAGTTCTCGGTCAGGGCGAGGGCGGGGTGACCGCCGGCCTGCAGCGTGGCGAGGTTGGTGGTGATGTTGCCAAACAGCGCGGCGTTGAGGGCAGGCTTAACGACCGAGGGGCCGTGGATGCCCATGAACCAGAACAGCGGGATCATGAACCAGATGAGGGCGAGGCCGGCGTAGGAATCGGCAGCGGCGAACAGCGGGCTCACCAGCGTGGAGATGACGTTGGCAAACGGGACGGCCAAGCAGGTGCGGCAGATAACGTCGATGACGGCGACAAACAGGATGGAGAAGCTGAAGGCGAAGATGTCGCGGAAGTTCTGGGCGATGGCGCCGGGGACTTCTTTGGGCAGCTTGATGGTGATGTCTCGCTTAATGCAGAAGGCATAGATGTTGACCGTGGCAAATGCGGCGACAAAGGAGCTCAGTAGGCCCTTGGTGCCCATGTTGTCGGTAAAGAACACCGAGACATCGGCGCCGTCGATCTTGGCACTCGTCTGGGTAACGGCCAAGATGAGCATAGCGCACATGGCGGCGACCATGGTGCTCGTGGCGTTGATGGCCTTGCCGGCAGGCATGCGGCGGTTCTTGGAGCCGGTCAGCGCGCTTGCGGTGGTGCCGGCGACCATGATGCCCACGACGCCCATCGTGAAGTTGTAAACCTTGTTGCAGAAGTTCACGACGTCGACGTTCCACCAGTCGGGCAGCGTAAAGCCGCCGACCGTGGCGACAACGCCCGGCAGGGTCGAAATAAGCAGGAAGACAGAAGAAGACAGGATGATGGGCATTGCTGCCAAAAAGCCGTCTTTAATGGCCTGAAGGTAGATGTTCTTAGAGACCTTGTCGAAGTACGGCTGACCTTTCTCCAAGAACTTAACGATCGATTCCATAGTTCACGCTCCTCTTTGCATGAAATCTTAATGGCATGGACGTTGAAAACCTATATGGTCTCCCGCTTGCTAAAAGCCCGGGTGCAGGCGGGGTCGGTCCCAGGGGGAGAGAGGGGAGCGGCTGGGTTTGTATCGCATAGGGCCGCTCCCCTCTCGGGGGAAAGCGAGGCGATGCGCTACTGCGCGTCCGCCATAGTGTCGGCGAGCTCCTTGTACCAGAGTGCCGACTGCTTGATGTAGCGTTTTTGCGTGTCGAAGTCGATGTAGAACAGGCCGTAGCGCTTGTTATAGCCGTTGGCCCACGAGAACTGGTCCTGCAGGCTCCAGATAAAGTAGCCCTGGACGTCGACGCCCTCGGCGCGCGCCCGGAGCACCTTCTCCATGTGCTGGTCGACAAAGTCGATGCGCTCGGGATCGGCGACGATGCCGTTTGCGCCGGGCTCGGGGTCCTTGTGGCCCAGGCCGTTTTCGGTGATATAGATGACGGGGAGGTTGGGATAGGTGGCGCTGATGTGCTTGAGCGTGTCGTAGAGGCCTTGCGGGTAGATGAGCCAATCCCAGTCGGTGGTGGGGATACCCGGCATATCGACCTGCTGCCCGACGCCCTTAAACTTAAAGCACGAGGTGCCCTTGTCTCCGGTGCCGTTAAAGCTGTTGGTGGACTCGCCATCGTAGGCGGCGATAAACGCCGACTGATAGTAGTTGAGGCCGAACATATCGTTGCGGGGCGCCGCCTTGGCGAGCTCCTCCATGTCGCTGTCCTCAACCGTAAGCGTGGCGTTGTTGGCACGCAGAATCTCGTTGATGAGTGAGAGGGTGCGCGCGGAGTAGTGACCCAGGAAGGCGCCGTCCATGATGAAGTCGGTGTAGAAGGCGTTGTACAGGTCGGCGGCGTGCTGGTCGGCGGGCGAGTCTGTGGCAGGATATGCCGGCGTCAGGACGTTGACCATGCCAATGCGTCCGCCCAGGTGCTCGGTCTCGTCAAGATCCTTATACAGGTTGACGGCGCGGGCGTGGGCAACGAGCTCGTTGTGCTGGCTCTGGATGCCGCTCGTCACATCAAAGTGATGGTTGGGCGGGAAGTTGCCTTGGATGTATTGGGAGTGCGAGAGGCTGATGAGCTCGTTGATGGTGAACCAATTCTTGACCTCGCGGAACTCGCGGAAGCAGAACTCGGCATAGCGCACATAGGCGTCGACGGTCTTGCGGTTGAGCCAGTCGCCCTGGTTGAACAGGGCGGCGGGGGAGTCAAAGTGATGCAGGGACACATAGGGCTCGACGCCATACTTTTTGCAGCAGGCGAACAGCTCGTGGTAGTGCTTAACGCCCTCGGCGAGGGGCTCGGCATCGTCGCCGTTGGGGAAGATGCGGGTCCAGGCGATGGACACACGGATGGCGTTGAGTCCATGCTCGGCAGAAAGGCGGATATCCTCCTCGTAGCGGTTGTAGAAATCACTGGCCGGGTCGGGCAAAAAGCGACCCTGGGCGACAAGGTAATCGTCCCACATGGTCTTACCCTTGCCTGCCACCTTCGTGGAACCTTCCGTTTGGTACGCGGCGGTTGCGGCGCCCCAAACAAAGCCCTTCGGCAGCTGCTGTACGCGGTTTAGCAAAGACATATGCATACACCCTCTCGTCTCGCTGTTCGATATTGTGCGTTTGCGCTCAGGAGGCTCCCTGGTTAGCGTTCAGCGGTGAAAAAGCCCGATAAACACTATCTTAAAATGATTAGAACCAAAATGAGCACGTGAACATTTGACAATGAGCACGTTAACATCCGGCTGGGATGTATAGAAACAAAACAACTTCAAACAGCCGCGAACGGTTGTATTTGTTCGGTAAGCGGTTTTGATTGACAGAAGTTTTCATGTTGTGGTATATGGCTCGGGTATCATGAGCACGTTATCGATGTATGTACGATGCGCCATGGGCGCGGGGAATAGTTGGGAAGCAGGTTAGCGTGGAAGGCATGGCTCAGCAGACAAGGAATGGTCATTCGGCGAGCGCGGCAGAGGTTGCGGCGCTCGCTGGCGTGAGCCGCCAGACTGTGTCTCGCGTGGTCAACGGTGTGCCCAACGTGACGGAAAAGACGCGCAAGCGTGTGCTGGCCGCCATGGAAGAGCTGGGCTTTCGTCCCAATTTTGCTGGAGCGGCGTTGCGCGGCGGGTCGTATCGTTCTATTGGCCTGTGCATGTACAACATCACACGTGTCGGTAACCTGGCGACGCTCGAGGGTATCATGCAAGCGGCGCGCGAGCACGATTTTGCCGTCACTATGATCGAGATGGGCGGCGACAAGCCCTATACACTTGCCGATGCCTCGCGCCGCATGGTCGAGCGACCCGTCGACGGCATGATTCTCAACATGAACCGCATGGCTCCCGATTTTGAGGAGTTTGTTCCCCAGCCGGGAGTGCGAACGGTCATCCTGTCCATGTATGCGCATCCGCGCTGCACGACGATCGACTCCGACCAGTATGGTTCGTGCGAGCTGTTGACCAATTATCTGCTGGAACATGGTCACTCGAATATGCGGTTTGTGGCGGGTCCGGAAAACTCGATTTCCTCGCGTTTTCGTGAGGCCGGTTGGCGCGATACGCTGGGTCGTGCTCATGTCGATGCCGCTCCGATGCTGCGTGGCGATTGGAGTGCGGACAGTGGGTACGCCATGGGCGAGCGGATTGCGGCCGAGGTGCTTGCCGGCGGGTCGCAGGCGCCGACTGCCGTGCTTGCGGCAAATGACCAGATGGCGCTGGGCGTTATCGCCGCGCTCGAGAACGCGGGCCTGTCCGTGCCCGACGACGTGAGCGTGGTTGGTATCGACGACGCACTCGAGGGACTTGTTCCTCACAATCGACTGACGACGCTGCGATTTGATTTGCGCGGTGTCGGTAAGCTTGCGTTTGAGGCGGCGATTGGAGAGAGCTCGTCTATCGAGGCGATTCATGTGCCGAGTACGCTGGTCGAACGCTCGACTGTTAGGGACATGCGGGGTTAGGTCCTACTCCGTTTGTCTCGATTTGTAACAGGTAGACGGTCAAAAGCGGGCTACGTGTTACAGATTTAGATTCTTCGGAAAGAGCAATCCTGTTCGTCTCAATCTGTAACAGCTAGGACCAAAAAACTCGGCTAGATGTTACAGATCGAGACAAACGTGCGACACGGTCCGCCCAAAAAAGGCCGGGGGCGGCGCGCCGTGTGACGTGCCGCCCCCGGCTGAGAAATGGGGACAGGTTATGTGAGCGGGCAACCCCGCCAGTCACTAGTCCAGACGACGGGTCTGCGCCACGTGCTTATACCAGTATGCGCTTGCCTTGGGTGTGCGCTTCTGGGTTTCAAAGTCAACGTAAAAGAAGCCGTAACGCTTGTTGTAGCCATTGGTCCAGGAGAACTGATCCTGCAGGCTCCACAGGAAGTAGCCGCCCACGTTGACGCCCACCTCCATGGCCTTGAGCAACCAGCGCAGGTGCTGCTCGATGTAGTCGATGCGCGGCTGGTCGTCCACAAAACCGTCCTTGTAGGGGTCCTTGTAGCCCATGCCGTTCTCGGTGATGAAGATCTGCTTGTAGTTGGGGTAGCGCTGTTTAATGTAGACGAGCAGATCGAACAGGCCCTCGGGATAGATGATCCAGTCCCAGTCGGTGGTGGGGATGCCAGGCTTGTTCACGTGCTCGCCAATGCCCTTGACGCGCCAGCGGCCGGTGCCCTTCTCGCCCGTACCGTTGTGGTGCAGGTCGTTCTCGCCATCGTAAGCCTTCAAGAAACGGCACTGGTAGTTGTTAACGCCCAGGTAGTCGTTGTAGAGCGCGGCCTCGCGCATGATTTCCAGATCCTCGTCCAAGATCTCGATGGTGCTGCCCGAGACGGCGGCCAGGCGGTTGGCGCACTCGAGGGTGTCGGGCGCATAGTCGCCGCGGAAGGTGGCGTCGAGCAAGAACTGGTTTTGCAGCACGTGCTCGTTGTTGGCGGCCTTGATGTCGGCGGGGTCGTTCTCGTTGAGCGGATACTTAAACTCCAGCGACTGAATGACGCCGATCTTGCCCTTAAAGCCGCCGTTGTGGAAGGCCAGCACGGCCTTGGCGTGGGCGAGCATCATGTTGTGCTCGCACTGGAAGGCCTCGGCCAGATGCGCCTTGACGCCACCGGGGAAGGTGCCCTCGATGTAGGTGTTGGAGGCGTCGGCCCAGATCTCGTTAAAGGTGAACCAGTAGGTCACCTGGTCGGCGTACTCCTTAAAGCAGAAGGTAGCAAAGTCCACAAAGGCGTCGATGGTCTCGCGGTTGAGGAAGTCGCCCTTCTCAAAGAGGGACAGCGGCGTGTCAAAGTGATGCAGCGTGACAAACGGCTCAACGTGGTGCTTATGGCACTCGGCGAAGAGGTCGTGATAGAACTGCACGCCCTCGGGGTTAATCTCACCGGTACCGTTGGGGAAGATGCGGCTCCAGGCGATAGAGAGGCGAATGCCGTTGATGCCGAACTCCTCGCACAGCTCCAAATCGACGGGGTACTGGTTGTAGAAGTCCGAAGCGGGATCGGGGGAGAAGCGCCCCTGGGCCTCCAGGAAGTCGTCCCAGGCGACTTTGCCTTTACCATGGGTGCGGGTCTCGCCCTCTACCTGGTAGGCAGCGGTAGCGCCGCCAAAGACAAAGTCCTCGGGAAACTGCGCGGGCGGGTTGGTGACGCTAGCAGGATTAACGGACATGATGATCCAATCGTCTAAATCGAAGGGCCAGCCGGTCTTGGATGGTCGGCTGGCCCTGAGCGTTACTTACTTCGAGAGTTGCTCGCTTACGAAGGCGAGAGACTTATCGCCGTTTTGGGAAAGCTCGATGTACTGCTTACCGCGGCAGGCGACGCACTTGTTGCCCACGCGCTCGCAGTCCTTCTGCAGGTCGGCCAGGTAACTGGCGGCCTGCGGGGCCAGGACGACCAGATCGAAGTCGGGGAGCATGTCCACGTGGTTGCCATAGGCCTCGGCAGCGGTCTCAAGATTGATGCCGCGCTCCTTGGCGGCCTTGGCCAGCGCGTTGGCGAGCAGGCCCGAGGTTCCGCCGCCCTGGCAGAGCACGAGCACGCGCTTGCCGTTGAGGTCGCTGGCGGTCGTTGCCTCGGTGGCGGCGGGAGCGACGTCGGACTTCACGGCCTCGGCAGCAGCGCCGGCGGCAACGCTCTTGGCGTCAGCCTTGCCCTGGAAGGCATCGTTGAGCTTAGCGGCCTTCTCGGCGTTCTTGGCTGCGAGCTCCTCCTGGGAAATCTCGGCCTCCTCGGCGCACTTCTGGGCGTCATAGGCACGGAAGAACGGATAGTACAGAACGAAGTCGACGACCAGGATAAGGGCGAGCATCACAAAGGCGAGCGGCTGGAAGCCCAGGCCCATGATGGTGCCGATGGGGCCGGGGACGGTCCAAGGCAGGGTGTACATAAAGCCGTTCATGCCCAAGAAGTCGATAAAGATCTTGAGGATCCAGATGTTGGCGATCGGGGCAAAGACAAACGGGACAAAGAAGACGGGGTTGAGCACGATGGGCGCGGCGAACAGCAGCGGCTCGTTGACGGCAAAGCAGACGGGGACGATGGCGGCCTTACCGACGGCGCGCATCTCCTGAGACTTGGCCAGGAAGCAGAACATAAAGACCAGGACGAGCGTGGCGCCGGTGCCGCCCATGCAGACGACGAAGTACTGGGCACCCTGGGTCAGGACAGCGGAAGCGTGCTGGCCGGCCTGGAACGCAGCCAGGTTGTCGGTCATGTTGGCAACGAGGGCGGCGGCGATGGCGGGCTCGACGATCGAGGGGCCGTGGACGCCCACGAACCAGAAGAGGCTCATGGCGCCGTAGATCACAGCGAGGCCGATGTAGCCATCGGCAGCGGTGAACAGGGGCTGGAACACCTGGATGACACCCTGGGCAAAGCAGAAGCCAAAAGCAGCGCGGAAGACGATGTCAAAAACCCAAAAGACGGTGATGCAGACGGAGAAGGGGATGATGTCCTTAAAGGTCTGCGAGATGTTGGGCGGAACCTGCTCGGGCATCTTGACGGTGATGTTGCGCTTAATGAAGAACTTGTAGATGATGCCAGTCACAAACGCAGCGATGAAAGCGGTCAGCAGGCCCTTGGAACCAAGGTAGGTGGTGTTGAAACCGCTGGCGGCGTCCGTGGCGATCGTGTCGCTCGAAAGGAGCAAGAAGCCGATGATGGCCGCGCACATGCACGAGATGAAGTTGATCTGGTTGTTCTTGGGCAGATCGCGGTTCTGAGCGTCGGCGAAGTGCTTGGCCGTGGTGGCGGCGCAGGCGATGGCCAGGATGCCCATGGAGTAGTTGTAGCACTTCCACAGGGCGTTGTTGATGTCATCGGGCCAGTAGAAACCCCAGATGTTGGGGACCGAGGCTACCAGGCAGAAGATGGACGAGAAGATGATGATGGGGATGACGGAGATAAAGCCGTCGCGGATCGCCTTGAGGTACTTGTTGCGGGCGATCGCGTTGAAAAAGGGCTGGCCCTTTTCGATGATGGCGATGAGTTGCTCCATGCAATGCTCCTAAGAGTCGGTGGGTTAGCAACGATGGTAGCTTTTGACTTTCGGTTGCCAAAATGTTGACGTTGCCATTTTGTGACACAAAAAAAGAAGCGAACCGGTGGTTCCTGTGCCTGCGAACCGTCGATTCCTTACGCGTAAACGTTTGAGCCGCCCGGTGGCTCTGTGTTTGCACAATGGCAACGTTAACATTTGGTCGACAAAAGCCGTTTGGGGAAGCAAAAATGTCGGTGAACGGTAGGTTTTGGGTGGTGAGCGTATGGTGGGGGAGGCGTTGGATATACTTGAAGGCGGTAAAAATGACTGCGCAAGGTGCCATCAATGGCATCGTTGACATAGAAAGATCGACCTATGGCCGCTGTTAAAAAATCGGTATCCGTTAAGGATGTGGCGCGTCTCGCGGGCGTCTCGGAGCAGACGGTCTCGCGCACCGTGCACGATTCGCCCAGCGTGCGCCCCGAGACCAAGGAACGCGTGCGTGCCGCCATGCGCGAGCTGGGGTATCGCCCCAATTTTGCCGGTCGATCGCTGCGCCGCGGTAAGTTTAAGACCGTCGGCGTCGCCATGTTCAACATTACCGGCACCGGCAATCTCGACCGTATGGAGGGCTTTGCCGCCGCCGCCGATAAGCACGGCTATGCCATCACTCTCACTAAAGTAGACGGGCATCCGTATACCCTCGAGAGCGCATCGTCGCGCATGAGCGCACTGCCAGTGGACGGTATGGTTGTGATCATGAATCGCATGCCGGCAGACTTTGGCACTTTTGAGCCGCTGCCCGGCATGCAGACGGTGCTCGTTACGATGTTGGAGCACCCGCTCTGTTCAACGGTCGATAACGACCAGTTCGATTGCTCGCGCCAAGTGGTCGAGTACTTGCTGGGGCAGGGGCACAAGACCGTGCACTTTATCTCGTGTCCCGAGCGCTCGCTTTCGGGCATGCGGCGCGAGGAAGGCTGGCGTGAGACATTGCGCGCGCATGGCATTGAGCCACCGCGACTTATCCGTGGCGATTGGACGGCGCAGAGCGGATATGCCGCAGGTCAGGCCCTGGCGGATGATCCGACCTGTACGGCCATTTATGCTTCCAACGACGCCATGGCCTACGGCTGCATTCGCGGACTCGAGTCGCGCGGAAAGCACGTGCCCGAGGACGTGAGTGTGGTGGGTGTTGATGACAGTCTGGGCGACATCGTGCCCGATCGTCGCCTGGCCACCGTGCGCTTTGACAACAGGCGCGTCGGCATGTGGGCGGTCGACAAGATCGCCGGCGCCGAGGGCGTTGTGTCTGGCGTGGAGCACATGCTGATCCCCGGCGTGCTCGTGGAGGGCGATACGGTACGCGATTTGCGTTAGGGTGCGGTCCTGTTTGGGTTTCCGCTAATCATGTTTGATATTGTTCGAAATGGTTTGGAAACCGTTCACGGACGAAAAAAGACCGTTCACGGCTCGAAATAACGGTTTGCATTGTTCCTTTTTGTTTGAATGTTATTGTTTCTGTCATACACAGCGCAGCGCGTATGCCCGGACGCGATGCTCTCCATTGGTTCATATGTGAAAGGAACGCAATATGGCAACCAAAGAAGAAATCTCGATGGTTGGATTCGAGATTGTCGCATACGCAGGTGACGCCCAGACCGATCTGCTTGCAGCGCTCGATGCTGCTCGCGAGGGCGATTTTGAGAAGGCCGAACAGCTGCACAAGGATGCCAGCGATGCACTTATCGGCGCCCACGACACGCAGACCAAGCTGCTTTCGCAGGAGGCCGGCGGTGGCGAGATGGAGATGACCTTCATCATGGCTCACGCTCAGGACACTCTCATGACCACTATGATCCTGGAGAAGCAGGCCCGCTTTACCATCGATGCCTACAAGCGCATCGCCGAGCTCGAGGCCAAGCTCGCCTAACGAGCCCTCACAACCAAGTCCCCTTCCAAAAGCTCTGCCGCTACCCGCGGCAGGGCTTTTTCTGTCCTCCTCCAAGTTGCGGTGAAATAGGGACTGAATAGGGGCCGACGGGCGCAAAACAATCCCTATTCCACCGCAACTCATCCGGAGATAGTCATTGGGGACAGTCTTGGTGCGCTCTGTTCGTCTTCCCGTTCGTCTTTTGCTCGGTGGGTATACTTCCTTTCGCATTAAACGCCGGAATGAGGAGGTATCCAAATGCCGGACAATGGATCGATTCAAAAGAAAGATGCGCACGAGATGGCTCATGGGCGTCCTGTCCAGATAACCGAGCACACGACGGTAACCGAGCTGCAGCCCAGTCTGTCCGATGTCGTGTGCGCAAACAAAAAGCTGCAGATTGGCTTTATCGTTGCGCTCGTGGTACTGGCGCTGCTGTCGGGCTTTGTAGCTCGTCCGCATTTCGCCGATACCAAAACTTGGGACTCCACCATCGAGGTCATCGATCAAAAGAAAGGTAACGTTTTGGCGCTCACGACCTCGTGCGTCGCCCTATCTGCGGGTATCACTGCGCTGCCGGGCGATACGGGAACGCCGGTTGCCGAGCAGCTCGCGCAGCTTTCGGGTAACTTGGGCATCGTGCTTGCCGTGCTCTACCTCGAGAAATACCTGCTGACCATTTTGTGGTCGGTTGGCCTGGGCATCCTGATCCCGTTTGCGCTGGTGCTCCTTGCGGTGTCGCTCGGCATTCACGGGCGCTGGAGCACGAGCGCCGTCCTGCGCCGCGTGGCGACTCGCGTGCTGGTGGTCGCCACGATCGGCATGGCGTTGGTGCCTGCAAGCGTATGGGTGTCGCAAAAGGTCGACGAAACGTATCGAGTGAGCATCGAAGCGGCCGAGCAAAAGGCGGCCGACGCTGCGGGTACGGCAAATAGTGATAGCTCCAAAGCAAGCAAGAAAAAGACCGAGTCCACAGAGTCCAAGAACGTGCTTGAGCAGCTTGCCGACGGTGCCTCAAGCCTGGTCACGTCGGTAACCAGTGGTGCCAAGCAGATGACCGACGAGATCGTGCAGCAGGTGACCGACCTTATCGAAGGCGTCATCGTGATGATCGTGACCTCGTGCGTGATTCCATTGCTGGTGCTCGCGGCGTTTTTGTGGCTGGGGCACACCCTGCTGGGGATTGATATTTCCGGCCCGGCGAACTATTTGACGGGTCGCTTTCTGAGCGCTCCGTCCAAGCACGCCAAAAAGGGCGGGCAGTCCGAGTAGCTAAAACAGCTGTATATACCGGGGCATACTGCCGAAGGGCGGCCGAGACACGTTCTCGGCCGCCCTTTTGTTTGTTGAATACGTGGCAGGGTGGGCTTTCCCCGATTCCAAACGGTCAGCAATCATCCGCGAACGGTATTTGTTCAAAAAAGAACAAAGACAAACAAATAATTCTTGCAGTTGATGTTCGAATGTGTTCAAATAAACATGAACAGTGAAGAACCGCACATTCAGATGCCCGGACCTGAACGCGATTCAACACTTCCAAACAGAAACTACGCACCTGCGTATCTCTCAAGGAGGATGTCATGAGGGTTGTAATCGCTTCCGATGCCGACGGTATGTCGATGAAGGAGTCCATCAAGGAGATGCTCATCGCCGACGGTCACGAGGTCGTCGACTATTCCGAGACCCCTGCCGCGGACTTTGTCGATTCCGCGACCGCCGTTGCCAAGGACCTGCTGGAGCACAAGGATTCCCAGGGCTTCGCATTCGATAAGTACGGCGTCGGCTCCTATATGGCCGCCGTCAAGATCAAGGGCATGGTCGTGGCCAACATTTCCGACGAGCGTTCCGCTTACATGACCCGCGAGCACAACGGCTCGCGCATGGTCACCATGGGCCCGGGCGTTGTGGGCACCGAGGTCGCCAAGAAGATCGCCCGCGAGTTCCTGCGTGCCCAGTACGCCGGCGGCCGTCACCAGATCCGTGTCGACATGCTCAACAAGATGGCCTAACGAGAGCCACCGAGAACTCGAACTTCTACCTCAACTTGTGAATTCAGACGAAAGGACGTTCTGATGAAGAAGACCATCGCAATCGGTTGCGACCATATCGTTACGGACGAGAAGATCTATCTGGCCGACCGCCTGGAGCA
The DNA here is from genome assembly GCA_905215945.1 of uncultured bacterium. Lineage (GTDB taxonomy): Bacteria > Actinomycetota > Coriobacteriia > Coriobacteriales > Coriobacteriaceae > Collinsella. Next base: position 20,800 of record CAJMRZ010000001.1, read on the forward strand.
GGCTGGCTACAAGGTGCTCGACTGCGGCACCTACAGCCACACCCGTACGCACTATCCCATCTACGGTAAGGCCGTGGGCGAGGCTGTCGCCAGCGGCAAGGCCGATTTTGGCGTGGCCCTGTGCGGCACCGGCATCGGCATCACCAACGCCGTCAACAAGGTTCCCGGCGCCCGCTGCGCCCTGGTCCGCGATATGACCTCTGCCCTGTATGCCCGTCGCGAGCTCAACGCCAACATCGTGGGCTTTGGCGGCAAGATCACCGGCGAGTTCCTGATGGCCGATATCATGCTTGCCTTCCTGGAGGAGCCCTACGAGAAGACCCCCGAGCACGATGCCCTGATCGCCAAGATCGATGCCTGCAATAAGGCCGATGCCGAGGCTCAGGCTGACCCGCACTTCTTTGACGAGTTCCTCGAGAAGTGGGACCGCGGCGAATACCACGATTAGCGGGTATCCGGCGTAATTAACTAGTCCGTTGACGGCTCGCGTTTCTGTGAGGGGGCGCGAGCCGGTTTTCTATCAGCCCTATTGACTTGGCGGGCTGTCGTAAGAAAGGGAAGGCTCCTATGGAGTTTGTTCTTGATAACGGTTCTGTTCGCGTGGTACTGAGCACGGCTGGCGGATCGTTCACTTCGATTAAAGCCAACGGTCGCGAGTACCTGTGGCAGGGCGATCCTTCGGTCTGGTCGGGCCAGGCACCCATTTGCTTCCCGATCTGCGGCGGCCTTCGTGATGGTCACGCAATGACCATGGGCGGCCGCGAGGTAAAGTTCGCCCGCCACGGCTTTGCGCGCAAACAGGAGTGGAAGCTCGAGGAGCAGAGCGACAACATGGTTGCGCTGAGTCTAAGCTCTGCCGACCATGCCGAGTTGCTCGAGCAGTACCCGTATCCGTTTAAGATCGTTGCTCGTTACACGATCGATGCGGAGAAGGTGGCCGTGTCGTACGAGGTGACCAATGAGGGCACCGAGGACATGCCGTTCTTTGTGGGCGGTCACCCTGGCTTTAAGTGCCCGCTTGACGAGGGCGAGTCCTATGACGACTACGAGCTCCGTTTTGAGCAGCGCGAGGCCGCCGAGCTCTGTACTGCCGTTCCCTCGACGGGCCTGATTGATGTTGAGCATCGCAGCAAGAACCCGATGGTTGGCCATGACCTGCCGCTGACCCACGAACTCTTTGACTTCGCGGAGACCATCTTTGACGTGCTCGAGAGCCGCGTGGTTACGCTGACCAAGAAGACCGAGGACAAGGGCGTGCGACTGACGTTCCCCGATATGCCGTACCTGATTGTGTGGAGCAAGCCCGAGGGTGACTTTGTGGCCGTGGAACCGTGGGGCGGCCTGTCCACCTGCTCCGACGAGGACGATATCCTGGAGCACAAGCGCGGCTGCCTGGTGGCCAAGCCGGGGGAGACCGTTACCCGCGGCTTTGAGATCGAGATCCTTTAACGAGCTATCGTATGTTTGGGGCCGCGCGTGTCGTGCCCCGGAAACAGGAGTTCAATATGATTCTGACCGTTACCATGAACCCGTCGATTGATACGCGCTATCAGCTCGACAAGCTGATCATCGACGATGTAAACCGCGTGACGCCCGAAAAGACCGCTGGCGGCAAGGGCCTTAACGTGAGCCGTGTGCTGCTGCAGTTGGGCGACGATGTGCTCGCGACCGGTCTGCTCGGCGGCCACATGGGTGCCTATATGGCCGAGCTTATGGATGCCGACGGCGTCAAGAACGACTTTGTGCCTATTGCCGGTGAGACGCGCATCTGCCTGAATATCCTGCACGAGGGCAATCAGACCGAGCTTTTGGAGAGCGGCCCGCAGATCGCCCCGGCCGAGCTCGAGGCCTTTACGGCAAAATTCGCCGAGCTTGCAGCAAAGGCGGACGTTGTGACGCTTTCGGGCTCGCTGCCGCGTGGTGTCGATGCCGGCTACTATGCCGAGCTCGTCAAGATTGCCGAGGAGGCGGGCGCCAAGGTGCTGCTCGACACCTCGGGCGCATCGCTGGAGGCCGCGCTGGAGTCCGACGCTAAGCCTGAGCTCGTAAAGCCCAACCTGACCGAGATTAACGGCCTGCTGGGTACGTCCTTTACGACCGATGATGTCGATGCCCTGCGCGAGGCGCTTGCCGCCGATGACCGTTTTGCCGGTATCCCCTGGGTTGTCGTTTCGATGGGCGCTGCCGGTTCGGTGGGCTTCCATGAGGGTCGCGCGTTCCGCGCCAAGACGCCCGCGATTGCGGCTGTGAACGCGACGGGTTCCGGTGACTCGACCATTGCCGGTTTTGCGCATGCCATTGCTGCTGGTGCCGACGATGTCACGGTGCTCAAGACCGCCAATACCTGCGGCAAGCTCAACGCCATGGATCCCAAGACCGGCCACCTGGTCATGGACCGCTGGGACGAGGTCTACAACAGCGTTGTCGTGACTGAACTGTAGGGTTACGCGGTTTTACCAAACCGCGTAACGGCTCGACGCTGCAAACGCCCCTAAGCGGCAATCTGACGTTCAATCGTCGGTCGCGTACCGAAGTACGCTTCCCTCCTCTTTCACGTCACCTTGCTCGCTTAGGGGCGTTTTCGCTGACGTGAGCTCAACCTGCGGCGCAATGTCAGCAACCAAGCCGAAAACAAAAAAGGCCGAAGTCCCAAAAGGCTTCGGCCTTTGTTTTTTGCAACGTCCAAGAGCAGTTTATCGATTCTCAATACTTCCGATGTTCTTGAGCTCGATGGAGATGAGGCCGTTGGGCTCGTTGACAAACTCGATGTACTCAGAGTTCGAACCCATCTCGGCCGGGAAGCTGATCTCGATGCCCGTGTCGGTACGGATCTTGTGGTTGCGCACCGCCGCGCGTTCGACCTGCTTGCGCTCCACGGGCACACGCTCAGGCACCTTCTCCTCAGTCAGTGCCGCGCGCACGCTCTCCTTGATAACCGGCTCGTCCTCAAAGACCTCATCGACGATATCCCAAGGGGGCAGTTCCTCGTCATCCTCAACTTTCTCGGCAACAGCAGCCTTAACCTTGGCGAGTGCTACAGCCGTGTTGGCACCGTGCTCCTCGGCGACTTCCTCGACCACACGCGTCACGGTGTCGATGACCTCCTTGCCCGATACCCCCGTGTCGCACTGCAGCAGGCCATCGGGAATGAGCATGCGATCCTCGCCGGCAATCTTGCGCTTCTTATCCACATAGCCGATCTCCATGGTGCTTGCACGCACGATTGCATAGCTCGGCACCTTTTGCGAGGGATTCGGCAGAATGGCGTAGTGGCGCGCAATGTCGTTGCGCACCTCGCCCTCTTCGCGACCCACCTCGTGCATAAAAGCCTGCTTGGAGCCCAGCAGCATCACGGCAAACCAGCGGGCATCCTCATCGTCATCAAAGTCCGCCACAAGCACGTCAGTGGACTCGGCTTTCTCGGCCTTGGTAAGTTCGGAAGAGATGAACTCCGCAATCTGCTGAGACAGATCCACGAACTCACGCTCACCAAAGAAATAGCCCTTGAGCTCGCCGCCGAATGCGGAGTTCTCGGCAAACGTGGCACGCTTGTTATCAGCCGAGGTACGAGCGCGCCGCAGGTGCGTGGTTACGAAATTACGCACGGTGCGGCTCTCGATATCGAGCTCGCGCTGGCTCATAACGTTGACGGCAGAGTCAAAGTCCAGGATATGCAGAATCGCGTGATTGATTTTCATATACGGCATTCCGTTCTAGATCGATTTCGGCACGAACCAGTATAGCGGTCGATCCCGCCCCAGGCGCATCGAAGATTGGTGCATCGGGGACAGGTTGCTTTGCACCAATGGTTAGCGCAGGAGCTCGGACTGCCAAGCCTCGAGCTGTTCTGCCAAGCTCTTGCCGGCAGCGGGCATGTCGATCTGGGGACGTTTGGGCAGAAGCGCACACTTAAGAATCGCAACGATAGTCTGCGAGACAAAGCGTCGCGTATCCTTGTCAAAGCCTTGCGCAGCCTGGAGCATCACGGGCAGGCTCTCGCGCAGATTCCCAGCGATATCCGCAAACCGCTCAGCACCCGTAGCCTCAAGCACGGAGAACAACGCATCTACAAAACGCTCGCGCTCGTTAGGCGACACCGCAAGCAGCATCTCGCGAATGGAGCCATCAACGTATCGAGCACCGGCGGACAGGCGCTCACAGTACACGAAGTCGCGACCATCAACCACCCAGCTAAAGGGATTATGCTGAAGCAGGCTGAACTCGGTGCTCTCAACGATGGCATAGTCCTCCTGTGTCTCGAACATCATGCCAAAGATCGACGACCGAGGTAGCGTCTTGTCGATTCGACCGGATAGATCGGCGAAGGCGTTGCCGCTCAGAAACTCCTCGACGAAGCCCGGACCATCATGGGAATACGCCCGTTCGATTCGCTCACGGGCGACATCGGGGCACATCGCCGCACCGTACACCGCAAGGTTTCCACCCTTGGAATGACCTCCGCACAAAAGCGGCCCGTCAATCGCATCCGCCGCCTCGTCTACATAACGCGCCGCGGATTCCTGGGCCGGCACAGGACACCGGAACGCCATGTTAAAGTCCTCTTTCCAGCCCACAATCGTGCTGTCGGTCCCCCGGAAGGCAAGATAGCTAAACCCCGCCGGAAATCGGAACGTCATGGCCGCAAACTGCTCCGTCGCCACCACATCGCTCACGGCACGATAGCCGCAAACGTGCACGCCGCGGTAGCGAGGGCTTGCTGCCACAGCCTCCAACAGGGCACGACTCCCCTCCGGATCCCACAGGTCGCCAATCATGTCTTGGTAGCACTCGGCGCGCAGCAGCTCGCGTACGTCTAGGCCCTGCCAGTTCGTCAGCTCCGCCATATCACCCGGCAAACGCAAATAGGACAACCACGCAAAGACCAGGCTATCCACCGCGCAGAACGGCCGTTCCTCAAACGGATCAAACGCTGTCTGGGCATAGGTCAAAAAATTAGGCGAATCCGACATGGCCCTCCCATCAACTATGGTGCATTGGAGTCAGGTTACTTTGCACCAAAAAGGCGCCCGGGCCGTGTGGACCCGGACGCCTTCATTGTAGCTTTTCGCTCTAGCGAGCTTGATTTAGCAGGAGAAGTCGACGCTGTCGATGATGTCCTTGAGGGCCTTGGCGGAGGCGGTGAGCTCATGCTGCTCGTCATCGTTCAGCGGCACGGGGACGCGGCAGACGACGCCGTCGCGGCCAACGACCGTCGGCATGGAGATAGCCAGATCGGACAGGCCATACTCGCCCACCATGAGCGAGGAAACGGGCAGAACGGTCTGCTCATCACGCATAACAGCGGTGCAGATGCGCTTAACGGCCATGGCGACGCCGTAGTAGGTGGCGTGCTTCTTCTCGATGATGGTGTAGGCGGAGTTCTTGACGTCCTCGGCGATACGCTTCTCGGCAGCCTCGTGCTCCAGATGACCGTGAAGCTCGCAGAAGGTGTTCAGCGGAACGCCAGCAACCTGAGCGCTGGACCAAGCGACAAACTCGGAGTCGCCGTGCTCGCCCATGACATAGGCCTGGACATCGCGCGGGTCAACCTCGACGTGGGCACCAAGCATCTGCTGCAGACGGCCAGTGTCGAGCACGGTGCCGGAGCCGATGACGTGGCCCTCGGGCAGGCCGGACATCTTGATGGCGGCGTAGGTCAGAACATCGACCGGGTTGGAGACGATGAGCAGAATGCCATCGAAGCCGGACTTCTTAATCTCGGGGATAATGGACTTAAAGATGCTGACGTTCTTGTTGACCAGGTCCAGGCGGGTCTCACCGGGCTTCTGGGCAGCGCCAGCGGTGACGACGATCATGGCGGCGTCGGCGACATCGGAATAATCGCCGGCGTAGATCTTCATCGGCTCGGCAAACGTCATGCCGTGCGCGATATCCAGGGCCTCACCCTCGGCGCGGTTCTTGTCCACGTCGATGAGGACCATCTCGGAGAACAGACCGCTCTGCATCAGCGCGAACGCCGAAGACGAACCGACGAAACCGCAGCCGACAATAGCGACCTTCTTCTCGTTAACCATTAGAAACTCCCATCTCACTCCACAAACAAGCCGCCCGGGAACGACCCGAGCGGCTTGTCGTAATCCCAATACATCCAATCGGGACTTTGATTATGCTCCTATTCGCAGCCAAAAATCGACCGTTTACCGAAATTGTTTGCAGAATTCGTAAAATAACTGCACGAAATCGGTTTCGATATATTGACGAGCCAAAATAGCTTTCTAATACAGGCCCGCCTCGCGAATGGCCTCGACAGCCAAAGCGATCTGGTCGGGCGGCAAGACCAGCGCCATGCGCACGTGCCCCTCGCCCGAAGGACCAAAGCTCGCGCCCGGCGTCACCACAACGCCGGCCTTCTCCATAAGCTCCTCGCAAAACGCCATGGAATCGGTGCGGCCACCGGGAAGCTTGGCCCACACAAACATAGAGCCATGCGCGTTGGGGCGCTCCCAGCCCAAGCCCTCAAGACCGTCGCACAGGGCATCGCGGCGCTCCTGGTACTTCAGACGCTGCGCCTCGACCTCATCGCGCGGACCGTTCAGGCAGGCGATGGCAGCCTTCTGGATCGGGAAGAACATGCCAAAGTCGATCTGGCCGCGCAGCTTGGCAAAGGCCGAGACCACGTCCTCTCGGCCGACCAAAAAGCCGATGCGGGCACCGGTGACGTTAAACGACTTGGAGAGCGAGAAGAACTCAACGCCCACCTCGAGCGCGCCGGGGTACTGCAAGAAGCTGCCGCCCGGCTCGCCGTTGAACACGATGTCGGAGTATGCGTTGTCGTGAACGATCAGCAGGTCGTGCTCGCGGGCAAAAGCGATGATCTCCTCGTAGATCTCGGGCGTGCCCACCGAGCCCACCGGGTTGGCGGGCAGCGACACGATCATGTACTTGGCACGATCGGCCACCTCGGGATCGATGCCCGCCACATAGGGCAGGTAATTGTGCTCCGCCACCAGCGGATAATACTCGAGTTTGGCGTCGGCGATCTTGGCCCCCGCCTCAAAAACCGGGTAGCACGGATCGGGAACCAAAATGGTGTCACCCGGATCGAGCAGGGCCAGGCCCAAATGGCCCACGCCCTCCTGCGTGCCGTTGCACGACTGCACCATGGACGGCGTAATGCCCGAAACGCCAAAGCGACGCTCATAGTAATCGCACACAGCTTGCTTGAGTTCGGGCAGGTCGCGCAGGGCATACTTCCACATCTCGGGATCTTGGGCTGCCTGCGTGAGCGCCTCGACCACGTGGTCGTACGGCTTAAAGTCGGGCGTGCCCACGCTCATGTTGTAAATGGTCTTGCCCTGAGCCTTCAGCGCAAGCAGTTTGTTGTTGAGCGAGGCGAAGACCTCCGCGCTAAAGCGGTCGAGACGCTGCGATGCCTGCATGGTGCCACCTTTCGATATGAAAAACGCGGCGCTCCGACAAGAGCGCCGCGCGATACGGGCCATCAGATTGCAAAAGTGTAACGCTTGCAACCCCCGTATTGGTTCAATTTAGCCAACCTTAGTCAATCGGATCGAGCGCATCGATCTGCGCAAGCCACAGACGTGAGCTGGCGTCACTCGGCATACGCCAATCGCCGCGCGGACTGAGCGTCACCGAGCCCACCTTGGGACCATCGGGCAGGCAGCTGCGCTTAAACTGCTGGGCAAAGAAGCGACGATAGAACGTACGCAACCACGTGTGGACGGTCTTGACGTCGTAGACGCCCTCGAAGCTCTTGAGCGCCATGCGGTAGATCTTGCCCGGCTCAAAGCCAAAACGCAGCAGGTAGTAGAGGAAGTAGTCGTGCAACTCGTACGGGCCCACCAAATCCTCGGTCTTCTGCGCAATCTCGCCGTCGCCCGTGGGCGGCAGAAGCTCGGGGGACACCGGCGTATCGAGGATATCGAGCAAGACCTCGGCAATGCGCCCGCCAAAGACATCGGCGGCATAGCGTACCAGATGGCGCACAAGCGTCTTGGGCACGCTCGCGTTGACGGCGTACATGCTCATGTGGTCGCCGTTATAGGTAGCCCAGCCGAGCGCCAGCTCCGACAGGTCGCCCGTGCCAATGACAAAACCGCCAGCCTGGTTGGCCAGATCCATCAGAATCTGCGTACGCTCGCGCGCCTGGCTGTTCTCGTAGGTCACGTCCTGCACAGCTGGATCATGCTCAATGTCCTTGAAGTGCTGCTCCACAGCCGCGTGGATCGAAACCTCGCGGAAGCTCACACCCAGGTCGCGGGCGAGCGACTCGGCATTCGACTTGGTGCGATGCGTCGTGCCGAAGCCGGGCATGGACACGGCTGTGATACCAGTGCGCGGCAGCCCCAGTGCATCGAAGGCACGCACGGTCACAAGCAGCGCTAGCGTGGAGTCCAAGCCGCCCGAAAGGCCGATAACCGCAGCCTTGGTACCCGTGTGGGCAAGGCGGGTCTTGAGGCCCGCAGTCTGCAGATCGAGGATCGTCTCGCAGCGCTCGGCCAAGTCGCCGTGGTCGGCCGGCACAAAGGGCGCGCGCGGGAAGCAAGTCTATTGACAAAGGCACTTGAAGTGCGTATAAT
>CAJMRZ010000002.1 GCA_905215945.1 uncultured bacterium
CCGCTCAGGGTAAAACCAAGAGCGGACACTTTACCGCCGACAATGAAGTCGTGGCGGCTGCGCGGTGGCTCCACGACAGCGCAAAATCAGGAAGCATCAAAGCCGCTCCGCACCGCGCGCGACGCTATCTAGGGGCCGTATCGGGCGGCAGCAAACGTCAAGACATGCTCTATGTACTGCCGGCGGTCTCTGTTTCCTTCCAAAAGCAGTCTGCTGACACCGTTATTACCAGCGGAAACAATACCTATCAGTTTACCGGGGCAACATTCGATATTTTTGAGAGCGCCAGCGGCGCGCGTGTCGGCACCATCAAGATGGACAGCAACGGTCGAGCGCAAGCAACACTTCTGCCCGACACGGCATACTACCTAGTTGAAACGAAGGCGCCGGCCGGCTATGTCCCCCGCCACGATCGTATTGCCTTTACCACGGGGAATGACGGCGGGCGGGTCGCCATTGATGAACAGCCCGGCACCATCAACCTGCGTATCGTAAAACTCGATGCCGCGACGAATGCCGGCCCCCAGGTGGGATCTTCACTCGCAGGAGCAGAGTTCACGTGTGTGTCGCAATCAACCCCTGGATGGGCGCAAATTCTCACGACTGACGAAAGCGGTCGGGCTACCCTCGTCGATGTCCCCTTAGGAACCTTTACCATCTACGAATCAAAAGCCCCCGAGGGCTACCTGCCATCCAACGACAGCTGGACCTATACCGTTGGAGCCGACCAGCTCGGCGATTCAGGCGTAGTCGAGATCGAATCTCGCATTTCCGATATCCCCATTGCGTTTGACCTTGAGATTTCCAAATTCAAGGATTACGGCAATAGCGACCAATCCGGCCTGGAGCAGCCGGCGGGTGGTGTTGTCTTTGAAGTTGTCAGCAACAGCTCTCAGCAGGTTGTTGGCACATTGACCACAAACATCTATGGCTTTGCCTCCACCAAAGATCAGCCCGAAGCATGGTTCGGCACAGGCAAGCGACCCGCCGGTGTCCACGGAGCCGTCCCATACGACCGTGCCGGCTACACGGTTCGCGAGGTTCCGGAAACCGTCCCCGAGGGTTTTAAACGTGCAGGGGAATGGACCGTCGGGGCCAATCAGATTTCCAACGGCGCCGAGCTTCAATATATCGTGGACAACCACGCTCTGTCGACGCATCTCCAGATTGTAAAACGCGATGCCCAAACAGGCGCTTCTGTTCCACTAGCCGGATTCACCTTCCAACTCCTCGACAGCAATCACGAACCTGTCTCACAAACTTGCTGGTATCCAGCACATAACGTAATGGACACCTTTACGACTGACGCGACCGGGACCGTCACACTGCCAGAATCGCTCGTGCCGGGCACCTATTATGTACGCGAAGCCTCGGCCAAAGAGCCCTATCTTGTCGGCGAAGAGATCGAGGTAAACATACCCGCCGACATGAACCTAACGCCCGTTGTAATCGCCTCGTATTATGACCACGCCGCGACCGGAAACATCAGGATCGTTAAAACCGATGCCGTAGACGGCAGCAGCCTCGCGGGCGCCGTCTTTGAGATCCGTGCCTCGAGTGATATCGTGCGCCCCGACGGTAGCATTGCCGCGCTCGACGGTGAGACTGTCGCTGCCGTCACGACGGATGAAACTGGAGAAGCACGCGCGGACGACCTCCCGCTGGGATCTGGCACCGCACGCTACGAGGTTGTCGAGACTCAAGCGCCGGCAGGCTTCTTACTCGATCGGACATCCCATATTGTCGACCTTACTTATGCCGACCAGAAAACACCCGTTGTAGAAGCACGGCTTAACGTATCCGACGATTACACCAAGGTTGATATCTCCAAGGTCGATGCAAGCGGTGAGCAGGAAGTGGAAGGCGCACAGCTCACCTTATATGGTCCCGATAAAACCGAAATAGACTCCTGGACCTCATCCGACAAGCCACACCGCGTCGAACATCTTGCACCCGGCACCTACTCGTTGCGCGAAATGATGTCTCCGCGGACCTATGACCTTGCCGAGGAAATAACGTTTGAAATAAAGGATACGGGAGAAGTCCAATCCGTCGCGATGAAGGATGCGCCCATCGAGATCAAGGGACAGGTCGACAAGCGTCAGGAACTTGTCCAACCTATCGAAAAGGGCCTGTTGGCTAACGGCGATGGTAAAAACCGCGCCACGACGCAAACCAATAGTGATGGGCTTTTCTCCTATACCATCGATGCTCGAAACGATTCCGCTACTTGGGTTGATGAGTTTACGATTACCGATGATCTTGAGTGCGCCAAAGACGGCACGGCGAGATTCATCTCAATCGAAACCCCCGTCGCCATCGGCGACCTCAACGGTCTGTGCAACGTGTGGTATCGCACGACGCCGTTGGACTCGACAGACGTCGATGAACCGGCGAACGCGACACTTGACGATGGACACGAAAATCCTTGGCTTGAGTCCGACGAAGTAAAAGAGAGCCTTGGTGAGGACTGTCGCCTCGTCGATTACGACGGCTGGCGCCTCTGGAAGGCGGATGTCTCGACCACGGAATCCACCACACTCGAGGCGGAAGAGCTCGACCTTACACCCAATACCGTCGTAACGGGCATTCGAATTGAATACGGTGCGGTAGCCGCCGACTTTACGACTCGAAGCGATGCGGATTCTTGGACCCGCGATGATCTCAAAGATGAGCACGACGACCTTGACGATGCCAAAGCAATCCTTGGCACAGACGCTCGGGGCGCAATCGTGCACATGCAGGCGACGTCGGCTTATACGCCCCAAACCGCACTCACCAACAGCGCACGCGTCGATCTTTGCCGCAACGGTGGCGGCGATAAACTTGAGTCACATGACGAGGACCGTGTCATTCAACGCTGTACCCTACCGCAGGACCTACCGGCAACAGGATCAGTTCCCATCGCCGCTTGCATCACCGCGCTCCTGACCTCGGGTGCCGCAGCCCTATGGTTCGCTCGCCTTAGGTCGACCCCAAAGAAGCGCTAGCGCGATGAAAAAGCGGGGGAGCCAGTCCCCTGGCTCGCCCGCTTTCAATCATTTAAATCGCCGCATCTACTCTGCAGACGAAGATCCACCATCAACGATTGCCTGCTCGGACTCAGGAATCCCATCGGCACCCGTACTCTGTTCTTGCTCCACCTCTTCGCTGATTGCGGAGGCGGGGGTCGAGCCCTTTGCACCCACGATGTAGGCAGCCCCAAATCCTAACGCAATGGCAATCAAGGTCAAAATCACGTAGACAGGCCAATGGCGCTTAATATACGAAAACACGTTGACTCCTTAGAGCTCCGTCTACGAACGGCGGATAACCTCGGTCACGACCTCGGATACCGTGGCAATGTTCGTCGGGTTGACATTGTGGGGCAGGTCGTCCTCGGTACGAGCGCAAGCCAGACGCGTGCCGTCCACGCCGGCGATGGTGAGGGCTCGGCGGCTCGCCTCGAGCGCGGCATAGGCATCGGTCTTGGCATAGGGCATCTCGAGCGCGCCACAATCGACATGGAACGACTTGCACACCTTGCTGACCAGGTTCATGATGCGGCGATCGCCCTTGAGCAGTTGTTGTTCGCCCTCGACCGTCACCACCGAAAGCCTACCGGCGCCGACGGATTCAAGATTGATGAAGAATACGCCGCGGAGCTTATCGCGATGCGAAGCCAAGAAGGCCTTCATGCCGGCGCCATCACAATCCGAGGCGCCCGTTGCCACAAACCAGATATCGTGACCGAGCAGCTCATCATCGCCCATAGAGGCGACAGCCGAGAGCATATCTTCGGAAGAAGCGCCATCGGAAGACGTAGCGCCGCCCTTCCAGCCATCGTTATCGTCCTCGAAGTTATCCCACGAACCGATACCGCGACCGGACTTCTTGGCATCGTAATCGTCTTCGACGCCCAGCCAATCACTCATGCTGTCCTGCTCGTTTTTCCTTTTACGACCGAACAGGCCACCCAGGCCGCGTTTGCGAGACTTGGGTGCCGCCGGGGCGGGAGCCGAAATGGTCTCGATCGGCTGCGCGCCCGACGCAACGGGCATAGAAGGCGCAACGGGTGCCGATGTGGGTTCGGGACCCTGGGCAGTAGCAAAGGGGTCGTTGACCTGGGCAGAGGGATCGGGAAGGTCGAACAGCGACGTGCGAGACGCAAAGTTTGCCTGCTTCATAGACGGCAGCGACGGATCGGGGACCGAAGCCAGCGGAGACGAGGAAGGTGCAGGCGACGGTGCCGACGCCGGATCGGGAACATTCATCTGCGGACGCGGCGATGCCTGGGAGGAAATCTGGGCCATAAGGGAATCGACCGTTTCGTCCTGGGTGGGAGCGACATTGGCAACCGTGGCACCGGAACCACTCGGGGTCGGCATGGTGAAAATCTGCGTGGAGTAAGGCCTCGACTCATCCGTCTCGGGAGTCTCGGAAACCGCAGGCACTTCCTCCTGCTCGACCTCGGTCGAATCACCTTGATCGGCTGCCGCGTATTGCTCTTCGTCAGAGTTGGCCTCGACGGACTCGTCCTCGGCGGCATCTTGGATTTCGGCAGCATCAATGGGCTCGTCATCGTCTGCCGCGTCGCCCTGCTCATCGGAAACAGGAAGGGGCTCGGCAATTGCGGTGCCTTGCTTTTCAAACGTTATCGTGGAATCGAACTGCGCGGCATCAAACGACATGGTGCTATCGACGTGCTGCTGAGCCTCGAAAGACGTTGTTGCCTCAACAACATCCGCTGACGTCGGTTGCTGGGACTCAAAGGACGTCGTAGCTTCGGCAGCGTCGACGGGCCCGGACTGCATAGCCTCGTTCTGCTCGAACTCTTGCGCCGCGCGCTCACGTGCCGCCTCGGCTGCCTGCTGCTGAGCGATAGCCTCCTGCTCGGCAGCCTCGCGTGCGGCAGCGCGCTTCTCCTCGAAATCGTCGACAAATTTCCTGCCCTTTGCAAGCGCACCCTTAAAGAAGCTGGAAGCGCTGGCGCCAATCGAAGAGAACGCGGATGCAATATCGGCATGGGGCGTTGCCGCGGGAATCTCGGCCGAGAAATCAGTATCGCTCTCGTAAGACACGCGCCCCGGCTGTTCAACGTAATCGTCGTCAGACTCGTCCGCAACGTCTTGCGCCGGCGCGGCGGGAGCCAAAATGTCCAGTCCTGCCGCGGGATCGATCGCAGACACCGCCTCGGGCTCGGCAACGGTAACCGCGGCAGACTCATCATCCGCAGTGACAACGGGCGCAGGCTCGGGCTCAAACGTCGGCTCCTCGCCCTCCTCGTAATCGAGCGTGCAGGACTCGGGAAGCATTCCGAGCGCACGGATGGCATCCGAACCAAAGCGGATGTTGCCGGCGGCGTTGCGATAGAGCTTGGGCTCGGGCTCGGCCGCGGCAGGCTCCTCCGCCGGCTCAGCAGCGGGAACCTCGTCATTGAACTCTTCGGCCTGGACAGCCTGATTCTGATCCTCGGGCACGATGGCGCCAATCAGCGTCTCGTCGGCAGACGCACCCTCAAAGCCCTCGATCTGCTCGTCAAAAGCCTCGCCCTGTTCGGGCTCGGTTTGAGCGTCGGGAGCAATCGGCTGACCGAACTCGTCCTCGGCGTAGGTAGGCTCTTCGTACTCGATGGTGTTGCCGTAGTCGTTTTGCTGCTGGGCCGCGGCATACTCCGCCGCCGCGCGCGCCATTTCCTCGGCACGACGTTTCTGCTCCCCAAAATAGGTATCGAACGGAACATCGTCGGGAAACTCGTTCTCGCCCTGGAAGGGAGCAACGTTGTCCATAACGCCGAGCATAGCGGCGACAGAAGACTTGTTGCACACCGCGCCGGACGTATAGGGAAGAATGTGGCGGTTAGAGATGATGTTTGCCGCGTTGGCAAGTGCAACGAGGGAAGCGAGGATCGCGACAATCCACAGCAGAACCTTGAGCGCGCCGGGGAGCGGCAGGATACGCAGGATGGCAACGGCAGCAGGGGCAACCGTGGCAACGGGCAACAGCTTGGCGATGAGCGCACGATACGAAGCATAGGGCTCGCGGGCGAGCAGCTCAGCACGGGGAGAGTCGTAGTGTGCGACAACGACCACCGGGCGGTTGCGCGGAGACGCGAGCGGGCCCGAGGCCTTGTGGTAGGCGATGACATTTTGGCTCACGCCCGTCTTGCCCAGGCGCGAAACCACGGGGTGGCCCGTGCGCTCGAGCACGTAAAGAACGGCGCCGACGATTGCCAGCAAGGTGCCGACCAAGCCGATACCGCCGCCGATGCCCATCAGCAGGGCGCCGGCAAACGCAAGAATACCGGTAACGGCAAATGCCAACCTACTGGGCGCCGGGGCATTGAACTCCTGAACCTCGGGATCAAAGCCGTGGTTGCGGAAGATCTGAGCGATATCCTCGGCAGCCAAGCGCTCTTCTTCGCTGCATGCCGGCGTAATGCCGGTGTTCTGCAGCAGGTGGTTAATATAGTTCTGGGTGTTCGCCATGTGCGCTCCACATCCATAATCCGACAAATAGGCCCAATGCATGCACATTAGAACCGTATATAGTCGAAAGTATACCCCGAGCGAGCGCAAACGACCGAATTCGGGCCATCTTAACGCCCCGAGCGGACAAGGATATAGCCTAATCTCCATATCGGACTAAAATCATGGCAGCAAACTACCTTCTTATGCGAGGACTCTATGACGGCAAGCGACGCGACCGCGACAATTAAAAAGGGAAGTTCGGAGCCCAGTTTCGATAAAACGGCTCAGCGCATCCTCAACCTTTTCTTTGTGCTCAACAGCTCCCCCGAACCGCTGACGACCGAGCAGATTGTCTTGGATTCTGACCTGGGATATGGCTCGGGCAACATCGACTCGGATAAGCGCAAGTTTCGGCGCGATCGTGACAAACTGCTCGAGCGTGGCATCTTAATCAAGGAGGTTCGCCCCGCCGGTGCGCAGGAGACCGAGGAAAGCTCGTGGACAATCGACCGCGAGCACACGTTTGCTGCAGGCGGCCTCATCACCGCAGACGACGCCGACATCCTACTCAACGCCATCGACCAGACGCTAGCGGCCGGCTCTTCCACCTTTGCCGCGCCGCTTGCCGATATTCGCTCCAAGATTGCCTATCTCACCGGTAGGACGACGGTGGACGAAGCACCAATCCGCCGCTCTCCCACCGTCGATGCGGTATGGAGCGCCTTTGCCGAGCGATGCGCGCTGCGATTTTTATATCAGAACGGACGCGGCGAGCAGAAAGAACGTACCGTCTGTGTCTACGGCATGTTCGAACGCGAGGGCGTGGCGTACTTCTGCGGCCTCGACAATGTCACCGACGACATCAGGACATTCCGCTGCGACCGTATCGTTCGCGCTTGGCGTCCTTCGAAGGCCTACGCCGTCCCTGCGGACTTCAATCTCAACGACTATCTGTTCTTTGAATTCGATTTCGCCGACCGACCGCCCGTTGCAGCCACGTTCTCGTTCGCCCCTCAGACGCAGATCGATATGATCAACGGCCTCACGCGCGGGCGAGGTGAGCTCGCACACACCGATGCGGGATGGATCTGGACCGTTGACGTGCGCGACCTTGAAGCCGCCGCCTCATTTTGCATGGCCCACGCCATGGACGGCATGAGGCCCATGGCCCCCAAATCGCTCAAGCAGGCGTGGAACCACCTCATTGAAAGGACGGTGCACGAGCATGCCCGTGCGTAAACTCACCAGCGAGCAGAGACTCTCGCGCGCCATCGACATCATGGAGGCCCTCTACGCCGCCGGCGAGAGCGGCATGACACGAACCGAAATTTGCGGCCGCTTTGACATCACGGGAGTATCGCTCGACGAGATTCTCGAGATCGTCTCGACGCTCGCGGACCGAGAATCGGGCGCGCGCATCATCTGCGAATGCCGCGGCGAGCGCGTGGCCCTCACTGGTGACGCCGGGCGCGCGCTACCGTTGCGCCTGAGTGCCGCCGAGGGCGCCGTGCTCAACCATGAACTTGAATCGTTGGGGATCGAGCCCCAGGCGGCGGCTCGGATTCGACATGCTCTTCTACCCGAAGAGCTCGGCTATAACCAGCGCGTCTTTGACACCGTCAACCACGGGTCACACTGGCAGCAGCTGAGCTGCGCCATTCAGGACGGCGTTCGTTGCCGCATCTCGTATCGCTCGATGGACGATGCACGGCCACGCGAGCGTCTAGTCGACCCCTTGCGTATTACGGCAAACGGCGACCAAACATACCTGATTGCCTGGGACATCGCGGTCGATGAGCAGCGCACCTATCGCATGGATAAAATCGAGGGACTCGCCTTGACGGAAGACTCCGTCGTGCCTCACGCGCCGGACGTTGCATCCCTCCACGATTCCCTTGCCCGGACGCAGCGTAGCGCAAAGATCTTGATGCCATTCGATATGGCGGAGCATCTGGACTGGGCCGGCATCACCCTAATCGAACGCAGCGGGGCGGACATGGCAACGGTAACCGTGCATTACGGCTCCGAGCGTTGGCTACTGAGCCAGATAATCGCAGCGGGCGGAGCCATCCGCATCTTGGATGACCCCGCCCTGTCAAAGCGTCTGTGCGATATGGCAAAAACCCTCGTCTGTCCGCTTTAGCGCCGCCGCTCGTGACGTGCGCGCCACAGTTGCAGATAGTGCCCGATCTGCGCCGATTCGATGCGTTGGTAGGAGCTCGTGGGCAGCGACGTTAAGAACTTCTTTCCGTAGCCCTTCGTCACCAGGCGCGGGTCGGCCAGAATCAGCACGCCGCAATCGGTCGACGAGCGGATAAGGCGGCCGGCCGCTTGCTTGACCTCGAGCACCGCCTCGGGCAGCGAATAGCGCGCCCAAGCGCGGTCTTCGCGCAAGTTGCGCTCGCACGAGAGCGGGTCCGTGGGGCTCGAGAACGGCAGCTTGGGAATGATGACGCAACGCAGCGTCTCGCCGCTGGCGTCAAACCCCTCCCAGAAGGCCTTAAGCGCAAAAAGCGACGAGGTCGGCTCATTGATAAACCGGTCGCGCAGGCGACGAGGAGATGAGTTGCGCTGCTGGCAGTTGAGCTCCAGACCCGCACGGGCCATCTTGGGCTCAACGCGGGCGTACAGGTCTTCCATGTCGCGCCGATTGGTGAACAACGTGAGCACCGATCCGCCCATGGCAAGATGGGCGTCGACCAGCACGCGCTCGAGCGCCGTAAGATAGCTCTCACGATCGCGCGGATCGGGGATATCGCCCGCAACGACTACAGCCATGTTCGAATCGAAGTCGTAGCTCGAGTCCAAGTGCAGCGATGAGGATGTTGAAGCACCGATGCGATCGAGGCCGACCGCGTGGTTAAAGTGTTCAAAGCTTTTGGACACCGTCATGGTCGCCGAGGCAAAGATAGCCGTGTGAACCTCGGGCAGCCATTCGGTTGCCAAGGCCTCGCCAATGTCGATGCGCTCTGCGGTCATTGACTCTCCGCCGGCACGCAGCCTGCGATTGACCTGCAGCGAATACACATAGTGTTCATCGGTGCCATCAATGATGAGTTTGAGGTTCTCGGCCAGCTCGTGCAGGCGGCGCGAGATATCACCCAGGTCGACAACAACCTCGGGCTTGTCGCCGGCGACGGCTTGTACCAGCGCGTCGACGCTCTTGTCAGCCTGTTCCAATGCGTCGATGGCAGTGTAGGCCGACTGCAAGAAATCATGCCAGTCGTCAGATTCGCGCAACTCGGGGCCAATCCATAGATTGGCATTGTCATAACCCCCACGGGCACGGCGACCGAGCTCGCGAACGCCATCGAACACGTCGGCGATTGCCATGCTCGCGCGCGCAACCGTCGACGTTGCCTTGGCAGTAAGGCCCAGATAGAGCGTAGAGCCCTCGGAGGTTGCCAAATCACGGGAAACCTGGCTTAGCGCACCGGTGCTCGAGCCACCCAGGCGCTCAAACAGAACGCGTGATTCGTCCGCCGACACCACGCGCGCCCACTGACGGCGCGCCTCGCGCTCGATGGAATGGGCCTCGTCGATTACCCAATGACGAATCGGAGGCAAAATCCTGCCCTCGGCCGCGACATTGCGGAACAGCAGGGAATGGTTGGTGACCACCACATCGGCATGCGCCGCACGACGGCGAGCGCCGTGGACCAAACATTTATCAGGGAAAAACGGGCAGAGGCGACGAGCACACTCGCGCGAGGCCGTCGTAAAGTCGGGACGGTTGACGCTGCGCCACCGAATGCCGAGCGAGTCGAGGTCGCCATCGGCTGATTGGCAGACGTACGCCATAATGACCGCGACCGCCGTGAGCGTGTCCGCCGGATCGCGCTTGGTGGTAATCTCGACCTGGCTGCGGCTCATGCGCTCAAGCTTGCGCAGGCACGGATAGTGGTCATAACCCTTGAGAGCGCAAAATGACAGACCACCGTCCAGTTTCTCGGCAAGTTTTGGCAGCTCATGGTACATGAGCTGGTCGGCAAGATTGTTCGATTTGGTCGCAATACCAACCGTGATGTTGTTACGGCGCGCTGCCTCGGCAAAAGGCACCAGATAGGCCATCGATTTGCCGACGCCCGTGCCCGCCTCAATTACACGATGAGTGCCCGTGACCAGCGCATCGCGGACCTCGAGCGCCATCGCGATCTGCTCATCACGCGGCTCGTAAGTGGGATACATGCGATTGACCAGGCCACCTGGCGCATAGTCCGCCTCAATCTCCTCACGACTCGGCATCTTGAGTACCGGCAGTTCGTCGGCGTCCACCCGATCGTCGGCGCGATCGGCCTTGAGAACGTCAGCACGAGCGGCGCTGAGAGAGAAGATAGAACCAGGGTTCTGCCCCGCCAAGAATGAGAAGATAGGACGATAGGACCAAGGCACATCCGGATGCATGTCGGCTAGGCGCGCCATGAGGCCCTGGGGCAAGTCGGTGAGCGCCACGAGCAACACGCGCCATACGCCACACAGGGCGTCGACGTCGGCATTGGCACGGTGTGATACCGAGTCACAGCCAAACAGATCGGCCATAAAAGACAGCTTGTGCGAGGCCAGGCGTGGAAGCGCGATGCGCGACAGCGCCAGCGAATCGATCCAAATATCGCTCACGTTGACGCCGCCTTTGACCGACTCGATAAACGAGCGGTCGAACGTGGCGTTATGTGCGATCACCGGGCAACCACCGACAAAATCGGCGAGAGCGGCGACGGCCTCAACGGCCGACGGGGCATCTGCCACATCGGCATTTGTAATGCTCGTGAGCTCGGTAATCTCGGCGGGAATCAGCTGCTTGGGATGCACGAAGGTATCGAAGCGGTCGACGATCTCGCGGCCCGAAAGACGGGCCGCCGAGATCTCGATCAGCTCGTTGTCCTGCACCGAAAGACCTGTGGTCTCGGTATCGAGGACGATCACATCTTCCTCGATAAGGCCGAAGGACTGCGTTTTGGCGCGTTCGGCAAGCGTGGCATAGGAGTCGATGACAAACTGCGGCGTTCCTGACGAAACCGCGTCCTCGATTAGCATGCAATGCCCGCTCGACGAAGGCCCATACGGATCAGGCTGTCACAGACCTGCGGGAACGTCATGTCGTCGGTGTGGCGGATCTCATCCGGATACAGAGACGTATCGGTCATGCCGGGAATGGTATTGGTCTCGAGGATAACGGGGCCGTCCTCGCTCACGATAAAATCGCTGCGCGAGATGCCCAGGCAACCGAGGGCCTTGTGAGCGGCACAGGCAAGCTCCTGAGCGCGAGTGTAATTCTCGGGTGAAATCTGCGCCGGAATGCGATGGATGTCCGTAGGGTCGACATACTTCACGTCCAGATCGTAGAACTCGCAGTCCTTGGGCTTACGAATCTCGACAATCGGCAGAGCGCGCACGTCGTCCTCGCCGTACACGCCGACGGTGATCTCGGTACCCTCGATACACTTCTCGACCAGCACTTTGTTGCCGTACTCAAACGCCTTGGCGATTGCCGCGGGCAGCTCGGAGGGCTCATGGACCAGGGAAATGCCATAGCTGGAACCGTTGACGGCCGGCTTCACAAAGCAGCGCTCGCCACAAACCTCGACGATATGATCGATATCGACTTCATCGCCCACCTCGAGCGCGAGGCCGGGGGCAATGGGGATGCCCGCCTTGGCGTACAAGAGCTTAGAGACCTCCTTGTCGGCACCGCAGGCGCTGGCAAGCACGCCCGAGGCCGTGTAGGGGACACCCAGGGTCTCCATGGCGCCCTGCATGGCACCATCCTCGCCGCCGGCACCGTGCATGGCGATAAACGCCACGTCAAAGCCGCCGGTCGCCATGGTTACCATAAAATCATCGGCAGCCGTGTCGAGCAGCTCCACCGAGGTGTAGCCGGCTTCCTTCAGTGCCACCACAACGTTCTTTCCCGAATTGAGCGAGATCTCGCGCTCGGCGGAATGACCGCCCGCCAAGACCGCTACGTGCATGTTCTCTAGGCTTTTACCCGGCATGGGCAGACTCCTCCTCTATAATTTCTGCAGCTGATACCATATTGTAGCGATACCCTCTACGTTTCCCCAAAATCGAAAGGCTTCCATGAATCCCAGGACTAAATCTCAGGACATTCGCGACTTGAGCCAAAACGATATTCGCGAGCTCGTGGCCGAACTTGGCCAGCCAGCCTTCCGCGCGAAGCAGCTCATCGAATGGGTCTTTGAGAAGAACGTTTGTTCGTTTGACGATATGACAAACCTTCCTAAGGCTTTCCGCGAGCAGCTTAAAGAGGCTTTTGCCTTTGACACGCCGACTGAACTAACCAAGCAGGTTTCCAAAGATGGCTCTCGCAAGTATTTGCTCGAGTACCACGACGGCGTTTCCGTCGAGACTGTCGGCATGCCCCGTCGTAACAAGCTTTCCGTCTGCGTTTCTACCCAAGCTGGCTGTGGCATGGGCTGCGCCTTTTGCGCTACCGGTCTCAACGGCCTCAAGCGCTCTCTGACCGCTCAAGAGATCGTCGACCAGGTACTTCATGTATCCAACGACTTTGGCGAGCGCGCCACGAGCGTTGTCTTCATGGGCCAAGGCGAGCCGTTTGCCAACTACGACGAGGTTCTCAAGGCGCTGCGAATCCTCAATGACCCCGATGGCATCGGTATCGGCGCTCGTCACCTCACCGTCTCTACCAGTGGCGTTATTCCCGGTATTCGCAAATTTGCCGACATCCCCGAGCAGTTCACGCTTGCTGTTTCACTGCATTCCGCCATCCAGTCGACGCGCAATAAGCTCATGCCCGGTGTTAAGAAGTACACGCTGCTTCGCCTTCACGAAGCGCTTCAGCTCTACACCGAGAAGACCGGCCGCCGCCCAACCTATGAGTATGCCATGATCGAAGGCGTCAACGATACGAATCCGGAAATGCAGGCGCTCTGCGACTTCTGCGAGGGAACACTGTGCCACGTTAACCTCATTCAGCTTAACGACATCGAGGGTAGCCCGCTCAAGCCGTCGCCGATTCATAAGGTTGAGGATCTTCAGCGTCGCCTTGAGTCCCGTGGCATCGAGACAACGATTCGTAACTCCCGTGGTAACGATATTGACGCCGCCTGCGGACAGCTGAAGCAGCGCTTTAAAGTTCAGAAAAACGCATAGGGGAGTCGCACCCCAAAACGTTTCATGTGAAACATCGAACGACCCCGGTTGCAGGATATGCAACCGGGGTCGTTTCATTTATTGACCTTAATTTTGAATCAGCTGCTACTGGTCCCATTTTTACGGCCAAAATAAGGGGTCCTTGTCTCGTGAATCAGACAAGGACCCATCACAATATGCTAAGTAATCGTTAGGTACCTAATAGCCTACATTTTCCCATTGGTTGCTGACCCAACCCTGATTAATCTTGGGATTCTTCGTTACCTGAGCAGTACGCATTGCAACATCTTCTGTCATAACATCCATTTTCTTCTTGGATGTATCGACAATATCTTGCGCACTACGAAGCAAACGACCTCGAAGTTCATCGTCTGACGCGATCTTATAGCCAGCAAAGGCACCAGCCGCGACAGTTGTCGCCAATGCAATCGCAGTTAAAATTCTATTCCTCATCTTGGCCTCCTTGATCAAACTGAATCATTTCGCCAAGAATACGAGAGAGCTCTTCCTCGTCTTTAAACTCAATCTCAATCTTATTCTTTCCACGCGAGCTCTTCACACGCACGTTGGTATTAAAAACCTGACGAAGCACGCGGGCTGCCTTTTTAAAAGACTGAGGGGTTGCAGGCCTCGGCGTCTTAGGTGTCTCTCCGGCAGAAAACAACGGAGCAAGATTTTCTGTCGCTCTTACGGAAAGGCCCTCTGCAACAACCTTCTCTGCAAGTCGAATTCGAGCATCCTCATAGGGAACTGCAAGAATCGCACGTGCATGACCAGCAGTAAGTTTACCCTCAAAAATCATCTGCTGAACTACTTCGGGGAGATCGAGAAGACGCAGCGAGTTTGTAATTGCAGAGCGTGACTTGCTTACTGCCTTCGACAATGCCTCCTGGGTCATACCGCTGGCATCGATGAGCTGTCGATAGCCCTTAGCCTCTTCGACGGGATTCAGATCTGAACGTTGAAGGTTTTCGATAAGAGCAAGAGCCAGCATCTCTTCATCATTTACCTCTTTAATGATGACTGGCAATTCTTCAAGGCCAGCAAGCTTTGACGCCTGGTAACGACGCTCACCAGCGATGATCTCATAGCCGTTTCCATGCTTGCGAACCAAAAGCGGCTGCAAAACGCCATGTTCTTGGATTGACTCGCTCAACTCGCGAAGTTCAGTTTCGTTAAAGTGAATTCGCGGCTGATTAGGGTTGGGAACGATATCCTCAATAGGTAGTTTTGTTTCAGATGCAGCATTTGAAGCCGATGCAGCCGAACCGCCGGTCTCATACTCGGCCTCTGAGACCAAAGCATTCAGTCCACGTCCCAATCCGCCACGTTTCTTTACACTAGGCACGCTTGATCACCTCTTTTGCAAGGTTCATATATGCTTTTGCACCCTTATTTTGAGGTGCATAGGTAATTACTGGTTCTCCAAAAGACGGAGCTTCGGAGATTTTAACCGTACGGGGGATTAGCGTCTTAAACGCCTTATCACCAAAGTACGATTGAACCTCCTCAACAACCTGATTCGATAGTGAAGTACGCGAGTCATACATGGTCATAAGCACACCATAGGTGTCTAAGCCCTTGTTCAGCCTTGATTTGACCATCTTCATTGACTCAAGCAGCTTCGTAACGCCCTCGAGTGCGTAATATTCGCACTGGATCGGAATCAAAACGCTGTCTGCTGCGGTCAAAGCGTTGATAGTAAGCAGGCCGAGCGAAGGAGGACAGTCAATGAAAATAAAATCGAACTCGTCCTGAATCGGCTCAAGCAAATCTTTGAGGCGGGTTTCACGTGCAATTGCGCTTACGAGCTCAATTTCGGCGCCTGCAAGCTGAATTGTAGCTGGAATAACGAATACCTTTTTGCAATTTGTATCAAGAACAAGTGATTCTGCCGGCACATCATTCAACAATGCATCATAGATGCAGTGATCAAGGTCTTCTTTTTCAATTCCGAATCCACTGGTGCTGTTTCCCTGCGGATCAAAATCGACAATCAGTGTCTTACGACCCTGCTCACCCAGTGCTGCTGCAAGGTTTACAGCCGTCGTTGACTTACCGACGCCGCCTTTTTGATTGATGATTGCAATGATACGCGTGTCTTTTGCGCTCTTTGAACGCTTAACGTCGCGAAATCCCACGGTCCCTCCTGGTGAGTATTAAAGCTGTCAAACGGAGGATGTTTCACGTGAAACATTCCGAATCGATATCAACCGCCATGTTTCACGTGAAACACTGCAAGTTGTTAGTATCCATTATGTTTCACGTGAAACATCTAGGCAAGCGGATTCTTCTTTGCCACGCCATTTGCACGAGGCAATGAGACGGATGCTGGATGACTCTTCTTAAGAACAATGAACTCCCTGTGACCCAAGCCTTCAGGCAAATCAATTGCGTCATTCAGAAGCAAAGTGAAGCCGCAAATCTTAGCTGCTGACATGCCGGAAGCTAGCTCCTCATCCGAAGGATTGCCCTTGGTTACAACAAATAGCCCTCCATCCTTCAGATACGGAGCCGCATACTCAACAAGAATCGGTAAAGGGGCCAGTGCGCGGGCAGTTACAACAGAGAACTGCTTCTTATGGCTTCGAGCATATTCTTCAAGACGATCATGAACCGCATGAGCATGTTTCAATCCAAGAGCATGGACAAAGGAATTAACCGCATCAACCTTCTTGCCAACAGAGTCAATATAAGTAGCTTTACGATGCGTGGTTATGGTTAATGGAATACCAGGGAAGCCCGCACCTGTTCCCATATCGAGCAAAGCTCCCTCAGGAGCCTTGTTGATATAGGGGAGCAAAACAAGTGAGTCGAGGATATGAAGTACTGCAGCATCTTCTACGTTAAGAATACGGGTGAGATTGGTTGTCTTATTTGTTTCTAGAACCAAATCCAAATGCTGAATACATTTCCTCAGCTCAACATCAGTTACGCTCAAGGAATACTCTTTGCAATAGGAAGTTAGACGACTCAACATCTCGTCAGCCTGCTGATCAGTAAGTACTAACAACGAAAGCTCCTTTCTGACAAAAATCAGTGTATCGAGAACTTTTGACAAAAAAAGGGGACGTGGAAACCACGTCCCCTTAGCATAAGCTCGAGAAGATTATCGAGCAACAATCACCACATGGCGATCAGGGTCAGAACCCTCAGAATGAGTATCGACGGCATCATTGCCACGAAGTGCAATGTGAACCAGTCGACGCTCGTAGGCATTCATGGGCGGAAGCGAAACACTCTTATGAGTGCGGATGGCACGCTCGGCAGCAGACTGAGCCATGGAAGCAACCTTGTCCTGACGGCGACTCTTGTATCCCTCTACGTCCACTACAACCGGATACCTAAAGCCAAGTTTGCGGCTCACCAGCAAAGAGAACATAACCTGAAGGGCATCAAGGGTGCGACCATGACGGCCAATGAGAACAGCAAGGTCGGGAGCCGTTACATCCAAAATCAGCTCACCCTCGTCGCCCTCATACTCATCGATAGGAGAGTTGGCGGCATCGAAGTGCGAAAGGATGGAACGCAGGATGGAAATCGCAACATCGGCAATGGTGTCGAGCTCCTCATCGGTCAGCTCTTCACCAGCCTTGTAGCGCTGTGCAATCTCGGGATAATCGCCCGCGACCTGCGGGGCAACCTCCTCAAGCATATCCTCGATGATCTCTTCAGACATAACGTACTCCAAAAGTTAGGTACCTAAATAAGATTGATATCCCGTTACTTCTTCTTGTGCGGGCGCGGCTTCTTCTCTCGACGAGTGACCTCAACCTGCAGCGGAGCGTTCTTAAGACGCTCCTCCTCATCGGCCTTCGCCTTGTCGATGACCTTCTGCGTCACAAAAATCTGCTGGATAACCTGCCAAGCAGACGAGACGTCGTAGTACAGCAGAACACCAACGGGAAGGCTCCAGCCCATCCAAAGCATCATGACCGTCATGACAACGGCCATCATACGCATGCTCTGAGCCTGCTGGCCGGTCTGGTTGCGCGACATATAGAGCTGCGGAATCAGGGTCAGGACGGCGAACAGGATCAGGCAAACCAGCGCAGGCAGTGCAACCATAAAGCCATCGGCAAAGGAAGCGCTCGGCGTGGTGGTCAGGTCGGGCAGGATGTTGAAGAACGAGAACGTGCCGTCGTTAAAGTACTGCGGCAGGTTGCGCAGCAATGTAAACAGGGCGAACAGGATAGGCATCTGAATCAGCAGCGGCAGACAGCCAGCCATGGGGTTGAACTTGTTCTCGCTGTAGAACTTCTGCATCTCCTCGGCCTGACGCTGGGGATCGTCGGCATAGCGCTCCTGGATCTCGAGCATCTTGGGCTGCAGCACCTGCATGCGAGCCGTCGACTTGGTCGACTTGAGCATGAGCGGCGTCAGCAGCAGACGGATGATGACCACCAGGATGATGATGGACAGGCCCCAGTCGACCGCAAAGGTCTGGATGAGCTTGAGCAGCTCGAAAAGGATGTTAACGATCCAATCCCACATGTAAGTTTTCCTCCGATAGCGAGTGCCCGCTAGGGCACAGGGTCATAACCGCCGACGTGCAGGGGATTGCAACGAGCGATGCGCCTCACGGCAAGCCAGCAGCCTCTCAAAACACCGTGCTTCTCAATCGCCTGGATGGCGTATTGCGAGCACGTTGGGTAATAAATGCAGGCGTCAGGCAATAAGGGCGAAATAACCTGTTGATATATGCGAATAGGAGCGATGGCAACACGTCGCAAAACGTGATTGCTCATCGCTCCTCCCCGGCAACGCCGGCGCGCTTCATAAGCGAACGCAACGCCTTGTCCATCTCCTGCGGCGAAGAAACCCTCGTCTTGGGAGTTGCAAACAAGATGATGTCATAACCCGCAACGGGAAATCCGCAGCTGCGGGCGGCCTCGCGCATCACACGCTTAGATCGGTTGCGCACGACGGCACAACCGAGTCGCTTAGCACCAACGAAGGCGACCCTTCCGGAGTCGCCTTCGCCAACCGATTCACATATGGTCATTCGAATCAGAGGGTGATTGAAACGACGCCCCTGACTGAACACATGCTCGAAATCTTGCCGAGACTTAATAGTCTTCATGCGAGATGTGTGTATCGCTGCTAGACAGTGAGACGCTTGCGGCCCTTGGCGCGACGACGGGCGAGCACGGCACGACCACCCTTAGTGGCCATACGGGCACGGAAGCCATGGGTCTTGGCACGCTTACGCTTATTAGGCTGATACGTACGCTTCATCTTAAGTTCCTCCTGCTGCATTTCGAGTGTCCGCGGGGACGCGGACGCAGATATAGACACGTGAGCTTGAAGATTGTAGGGAAATCAATGTTCAAATGTCAAGAAATCAAAGGTAAAAGGTTGCGCAGTTCACACGGTTCCCCCATAAGCACAACCGAAATTTGCGCCTCATGGCAACCTTTCACGATATTTCATCGAGTTTTCAACAGGTCATGTTGGCAATGTTGAGAACTTTTCGCCCGTTTTCCAAAGTTTTCAACAAGTTTTGAAAAGTTGTCGAAAGATGAGAAACGTTGCACGGTGAGCTACTATTTGTTCGAAACCTTTTGAAAGATTGCGAGCGGCATGTCTGACGACTTTTACACCATGGTCGATTCCGGAGACCCGGCACCCGACAACGAGCACATCACCGGCGTGCGCGAAGAGCGTGCGGAAGGCGAGCAGACGACCACGCAGGCGCCAAAAGCCATGTACGCCGCGCGCATCGCCGTCTATGACGACATGCTGTCGACACCGCGGGTGATCGTCGTTGATCCGCAAGATGTCCGCACGTATTTGGAAGAGACGACCAACACCGTCTACCAGTGCATGAAAGAACAAGGTGGCCATATCTCGCTCATGGTCATCCGCGAGATTGTCGAAAACTTTATCCACGCACACTTTGCCGAGCCCATCATCTCGATTCTGGACGGCGGAGACACCATCCGCTTTGCTGACCAAGGACCCGGCATCGACGACAAGGAACGTGCTTTCGACTTTGGCGTTACCAGCGCAAACAGCAAGATGAAGCGCTATATCCGTGGAACCGGAGCAGGGTTTCCCATGGTGCAGGAGTATTTGGAAAACGCCGGCGGTGCCGTATCCATCGAGGACAACATGGGCAAAGGCACCGTGGTTACGGTAAGCCTGAACCCTAAACGCGTGCAGGAAATCGAGCGTGCCGGCGGACGCGGCGCTGCCGTGCGGCCCGAGACGGAGCAGCCCACATATCCCCTGCCGGGAGCTTTTGTGCAGCAGCCCATGGCAACGCAGCAGATGCAGCCCCCCGTGGCACAGATGCAGCAGCCCGGAATGCCTCCTACACAAGAACCCCAAGCGGCATCGATGTCGATGCCGCCAAGCATGCCAGAGGCCATGTCGCTGGCGGATCAGGATACAGCAGCAATGCAGCAGGCGACAGGGGCACCGAGTGGCCAGCAAATGGGCTATCAGCCGTACCAACAGGGATATCCATATCAGCAGATGCCGCCACTGGGGTATGGCCAGCAGTTCCCGCAGCAGTACCAGCAGGGATATCAGCAGCCGTACCAGCAGATGCCGCAGCAGCAGTACAACCCCTGGGCCCAGCAGACGCCTCCGCAGCCTTACCAACAGTGGCCTCAAAGTTTTCAACAGCAAATGCCGCCGACGCAGAGTTCTCAACAACCAGCAGCTCAAATGATGTACCCTAATGCAGTAAATCAGTATGCACAGCCACAACCGGACGTGTTCGTAAGCGATCGCGGCAACGCCGCGCTAGGCTATCTGGCGCAAAATCAAGCGTGCGGTGCAACCGATCTGGCGAGGGCGTTTGGAAACTCGGCCCCCACTTGGTCACGCACGCTCAATGACTTGGCGCAGGCCGGCTTGGTCATCAAGCATGGCCAGAAATACCATCTGACCGAACTCGGCGCCGCTCGCGTGCGAGCTCAGAGCTAAAGAACGGGAGAGACAGTGGACGAGGAAGCAAGCATCATCCTGGGGGATGCCATCGCCTTTTGTCAGCGCGACGGCCAAGATGCACGCCTCATCAACATGCTGGGGCAATCGCGCGCCATAAGCCTGACCGAAGATACGCTCACGATCGAGGCCCCCTCGCGCTTTGCCATCGCACAGCTCAAAAAGCATCAGCCGACTATTGAGGCCTATCTGGAAGAAATCGCCTTTGCACCGATTGCGCTCGACATCGTGGCACCGCAAGGCGCCGCGACGGAATCCGCTGCCGCGACGGCGCCCGCCACGGCTCCCGCCGCTTCCCCGGCGGTGTCGGCCTCCGCAGGCGACGTGCCGACAATCGAGCACCAGCACAGCGATGTTTCCCGTGAAACCATGGCACCGTTGCCGACCGCGGCGGCGACGCCAGCGAACGCACCCGTCACGCACATGCCAATCGCTCACGACGCAGCGGCGAGCGCGGATTCGGGCATTGCAATCAAGAACACACTCTCGGCCGATGATTTTCGTCGCATGATGAACCAGATGAAGGGCGGAGCGCCGACTAAATCCACGCAAGCTGCGGCCCCCGCTTCACCCGTGCCAGCACCGACCGTGCCGGCCGAGCAGAATACGGATGGAGCCCCGCTCGCCGCGAACTCAAAATTTACCTTTGAGAACTTTGTCTACGGCCCCGAAAACAGCCATGCCTATCGCTCGGCACTCAAGTTTGCCGCCCTCGCGGACGAGCGCGGCACGTGCGCATCACTGTTCATCTACGGCAAATCGGGCCTGGGCAAGACCCACCTGCTGCTTGCCATCAAAAACGAGCTCGCCGAGAAGTCGCCCGAGATCAAGGTCAAGTATGCAAACTCCCAGGCATATCTGGACGACCTGATGACCGAGTTCGACCGCCAAAAGAAGAGCAACGCCCCCATCATGCAGGCGTACCACGGCGTGGACGTGCTCATCATCGATGACATCCAAAACATCATCGGCAAGCGCGCGAGCGTGGACTACTTTTTCCAGCTCATGGACGAGTTCATCCGCAACAACAAGAAGGTCGTCATCGCGGCAGACCGCGCCCCCAAGGACCTGAGCATGGACGAGCGTCTGACCAGCCGCTTCAACGCCGGCATGCTCTGCCTGGTCGCAGAGCCCAGCTACGAGATGAAATACAAGATCTTGCAGCGCTATTACGAGAACACCATCGTCGCCGCTCCCGAGGCAGGCGACGACTCACTGCTGGCGGCCTACGGGGGCGACGGCGGGCACCTGACCGATGAGCACTTTAAGCACATGGCAGAGGTGTCGGGCACCAACATCCGCGAACTCGAGAGCTTCTGCGAGCGCTGCGCCGGCGAGGCGGGCGACCGCGAGCGCGAGGGTGGGGAACTCACCTTTGACGATATCGACGCCATCGCCAGCCAGTACTTCGACACATCGGCCAAAAAGATCAACGTCCAGACGGTTCAGTCCGTCATTGAAGAGCAGTACGGTGTGACGCACGAGGAGCTCATCGGCCCGCGACGCAACGCCAATATCGCCAAGGCACGCCACATTGCCATCTATCTGGCCATCGAGATGTGCGAGATGACGACCACGGCGGTGGGCGCCGAATTTGGCAACCGCAACCACTCGACCGTCAGCACGAGCTACAAAAAGGTCCAGAAGATGATCCAGGAAGACCGCACCGTCACCGAAGATCTCAAATCGTTGCGCGATAAAATTACACTGCGCTCGTAGGGAAATAGAGACACCTGTTGAAAACTTGTCAAAACCACGGGCATAAGGTGTCTAAAACCCAACCCGCGGTGATGAAAAGTTTTGCGCAGGTTTTGAACGTGGAAAACCACCCCCGTTGCACACAGGTTGCTGTCGATTTTCTTTCTGGGTCTGACCTGCGTCTTTGGGAGTAATCAACAGTTTCGTCAGTGCTATTACTATTATTAAGATATTTATATCTAAAGAAAGGTATTAAAAGATGAAGTTCACCGTCAGCCAGAGCTCGCTTACACAAGCCATCGGCGTCGTTATGAAGGGTGTCGCTTCGGCATCCACCCTTCCCATCCTGTCGGGCGTGCTCGTCAAGGCGCAAGACGGCATCTTGGAATTCCAGACCTCTAACTACACCATCTCGATCCGTCATCGCATCGCGGCGCATGTCGAAGAAGAGGGCGAGATGGTTATCCCCTGTAAGATGCTCTCCAATATCACCAAGACTCTCCCCGATGCCCCGGTCACCTTTGAGCTGTCCGAGCGCCAGGTGCTGATTGGTTGCGAGAAGAGCTCGTTCCGCCTGAACACGCTCGATGCCAATGACTTCCCCGAGTTTCCGGCCTATGCCATCGAGAGTGCCGTGGAGCTGCCGACCGATATCTTGTCCGAGATGGTCGGCCGCGTGTGGCGCGTCACCTCGACCGACAAGGCCCGCCCCATCCTGGGCGGCGTGCACATGAAGGTCGAGAACAACACCGTGCGCCTGGTGGCGACCGATTCCTTCCGCTTGGCCGTGTGCGATACGCAGGTCGAGACCTCGACCCTCGAGGGTTCCTTTGAGCTCAACGTTCCGGCTGACGCCTTTAACGACGCACTGAACATCATGGCCAGCCAGGCGACCATCATGATCGGGGCTACCGACACCCAGGTCGTCTTTGAGGCCGGCAACACCACCTACGTGTCGCGCCGCATCGAGGGCGTGTACCCCAACTACAAGCAGCTCATCCCCGATTCGTGCGTGACGAGCGTCAAGATCGACGTCGCCGCCTTTAACGCCGCCCTCAAGCGCGTGGCCGTTATCGCGAGCGCCAACCCCGCCGTCAAGTTCGAGATCGATGTCGAGAACGGGCAGATGGGCCTGTCCTCCATTTCCAATGACCAGGACCTTGCGCAGGAGACAATCGATGTCGAGGCCGAGGGCGAGTCGGGCACCATCGCCTTCAACTACCACTACATCTTCGGCTGCCTCAATGCCCTATCCAAGGAGAAGGAGATCACGCTGGAGCTCAAGAGCTACTCGCAGGCGGGCATCTTCAAGTCCTACGACAAGATCAACTACCTGTACCTGGTCATGCCGGTCCGCATCTAGCGTTGCGCCATGACCATGTTCGCCCGCGATCTTTCCGTCGCGCACTACCGCAGCTTCGATAGCTATCGCCTTGCCCTAGACGACGGCGTGACGATACTTGCGGGACCCAACGCGGCGGGAAAGACCAATCTCATAGAGGCGCTGCAGCTGCTGACGAGCGGCGCCTCGTTTAGGCATCCGACCGCCGCCGAGCTCGTCCATGACGGCGCGGACTCGTGCAAGGTTGAGCTGAGGCTCGAGGGCGACGGCCGCGTGCTTGATATGGGATTGAGCGCGGAGGACGGTAAGCGCTCGTTTAGCCGCAACGGCAAGAGATGCTCTGCCGCCGGTGTGCGCGGGGTCCTGCCGAGCGTGCTGTTTTGCCCCGACCATCTGGACATGGTTAAGCGAGGCGCCAGTGTGCGCCGTGCCGCCCTCGATGACTTTGGCATGCAACTGAGCGCACGCTATGCCGATCTTGCGAGCACCTATGGGCGCTGCGTGACCCAGCGCAACGCCCTGCTCAAGGAGACCTGGTGCTGCCGCGAGATGCTCGGCGCGTGGAACGATTCGATTGCCCGCGCGGGCTCGGCCCTGCTCGTGCACCGGTTGGCCCTGCTCGACCGGCTGGCGGGCCATGTGCGCACTGCCTACGGGCAAGTGGCGTCCGGTGAGGCTGCCAACGTGACCTATACGTCCACGCTGGGGGATTTGCCCCAGGTCGAGGATCGCGAAGAGCTGAAGGGCTGGGCGTACGAGCGCATGCTGGCCGCACTTGATGAGCATGCCGACGAGGAAATTCGCCGCGGCGTGACGTTGGTGGGACCGCATCGCGATGAGATTGAGTTTACCGTGGCGGGTCGCTCCGCCCGTTCATTTGCCAGCCAAGGTCAGCAGCGAACGTTGGTGCTGGCCTGGAAGGTGGCGGAGGTGGCCGTGGCTCGCGATGTCCTGGGCACCGCCCCACTGCTGCTTTTGGACGACGTGATGAGCGAGCTCGACGGCGACCGACGCGGCGCTTTTCTGCGGCTGATCGGCGATGATATCCAGACGGTCATAACCACGACCAACCTGGGGTACTTTACCGATGACCTGCTTGATCGAGCCAAGGTGGTGAGCATGGGTGAGACGTGCTAATTACGAGCGCGAGAGCGAAACGGTCGCCTTCAGTGGATTTTTAAACGCAGAGCGTCAGCGCATCCTGGCGGCCGCGACGCCTGAGCGCCGCGTGCAGATGGAGGCTGCAGAGGAATCTCGTGCGGTCTATCGCGCCTGGAATGCGGTGTGCTCGGGCACGCGCGAGGGGCGCCATGTGACGGGCCTGCGCTACCTGCCCGAGTCCAATGAGCTGCTGGTATATCTCGACTCGCCCTCGTGGACGCAGGAAATGACGCTGTTGCGCGAGATCATCCGCGCGCGCATGGAGCGCGCCGGTGCGCATGTGGACGGCCTGGTGTTCAAAACCACCGCGCCCGGTCACACGCCGCCCGCCGCCAAGGAGCGCCTGCGTCCGGCGACGACCGAGCGCCCGCCGGCTCCGCACGCCGACCTAAGTGAGGCCGAGCGCACCGAGATTGAGCGCCAAGTGGCGCCCATCGAAGACCAAAAACTGCGCGAGGCCCTCGAGAATGCCATGAGAGCCAGTGCCGAGTGGGCCAAGGGCGTGCAAAGCAAAAAAGAGCCTTAAATCGCATCTGGTGGCCTTGTAGAGCCAAATACCCTCGTTCCCGAGGGTATTTTTTTACGATAAACTAGTAAGGCTGTACACATTTTCTTGACTGAAGGAGGACGTGTGGCAAACGAAAACGATTACGATGGCGGCGAGATTAAGATTCTCGAGGGTCTCGAGGCCGTTCGTAAGCGCCCGGGCATGTATATCGGCTCGACGAGCGCCAGCGGTCTGCATCACCTGGTGTGGGAGATCGTTGACAACTCCGTCGACGAGGCCATGGCCGGTTTCTGCACCGAGATCCAGGTGACGGTCCACGCCGACAACTCCATCACGGTCGTCGACAACGGGCGCGGCATCCCCGTCGACGAGCACCCTGTTAAAAAGATCCCGACGCTCGAGGTCGTCATGACGATCTTGCACGCCGGCGGTAAGTTCGATAACTCGGCCTATAAGGTCTCGGGCGGCCTGCACGGCGTTGGCATCTCCGTCGTCAACGCACTGTCCAAGCGCGTGGTCGTTCAGGTTCGTCGCGACGGCAACACCTACGAGATGGAGTTCTCGCGCGGCAAGACCGTCAAGAAGATGGAGGTCGTGGGCACCTCGGATTCGACGGGCACCACCGTCACCTTCTGGCCCGACGACGAGATCTTCGAGACCTGCATCTACGATTTCGATACGCTGCACAACCGTCTGCAGGAGACGGCGTTCCTCAATAAGAACCTCAAAATCGTGCTGACCGACGAGCGCGAGGCGACTCCCCACGTGGAGGAGTTTTGCTACGAGGGCGGCATCATCGACTTCGTCAAGTTCCTCAACGAGGGCAAGGACGTCCCCGAGGCCTTTAAGGAGCCCATCTACATCGAGGGCAAATCGGACCCGGACGCGCCTGTGACCAAGATGGGCGAGGTCGAGGTTTCTCTGCAGTGGAATAGCGGTTACGGCGAGAACGTCATGTCGTTTGCCAACGACATCTACACTCCCGAGGGCGGCATGCACCTTGAGGGCTTCCGCACCGCGCTCACCCGCGTGATCAACGATTACGCGCGCAAGCAGAACCTGCTCAAGGAAAAAGACGCCAACCTGACCGGCGACGATGTGCGCGAGGGCCTTTCGGCCGTTATCTCGGTCAAGCTGCCCGATCCGCAGTTTGAGGGCCAGACCAAGGCCAAGCTCGGCAGCTCCTATATGCGCGCGCTCACACTCAAGATTGTGACCGACGGCCTTGCCGATTACCTCGAGGAGCATCCCAAGCCCGCCCGCGAGATCGTCAAGAAGGCGCAACAGGCCTGCAAGGCGCGCAACGCCGCCCGCAAGGCGCGCGAGGCGACCCGCCGCAAGAGCCTGCTCGAGACGGCGTCCCTGCCCGGTAAGCTCGCCGACTGCTCGGTGCGCGATGCCGAGCTGACCGAGCTCTTCATCGTAGAGGGTGACTCGGCAGGCGGTTCAGCCAAGGACGGCCGTCGCCGAGACATCCAGGCGATTTTGCCCCTGCGCGGCAAGATTTTGAACGTCGAACGCGTTGGTGACCATCGCGCGTTCTCGAGTGACACCATCCAGTCGCTGATTACCGCGATCGGTTGCGGCGTCACGACGAGTGCCGGCGACGGCGGCGACTTCGATATCACCAAGGCGCGCTACCACAAGATCATCATCATGACCGATGCAGACGTCGACGGTGCGCATATCCGCATCCTGCTACTGACGTTCTTCTACAAGTACATGCGTCCGCTGATCGATGCCGGCTACGTCTATGTTGCCTGCCCGCCCATCTTTGGCATTAAGGTGCGCAACAAGATTCACTACGTGTATCCCAACGGCCGCCAGCCCGAAGACGAGATCCTGCGCGACACCATCCAGAGTCTGGGCCTGAACCCCGACGATAACGACGAGGACGGCAAGGCCAAAGACGGCAAGATCACCAAAAAGCGCAAGGGCTATACCGTCCAGCGCTACAAGGGCCTGGGCGAGATGGACCCCAAGCAGCTCGCCTCGACGACGATGGACCCCAAGACCCGCATCCTGCAGCGTGTGTCGATTGAGGACGCCGTGGTGGCGGACCGCGCCGTGCGCGAGCTGATGGGTTCCGAGGTCGGCTATCGCCGCGAGTACATCGAGAAGCATGCACATGATGCACGATTCCTTGACGCTTAAGAGGAGGTAACGTGGCAGACGATATCAACAATAACGAGGGTATGGACGAGGCCGGCGATGCCGGTATGCCCGATGATCTGAAGCGCCTGCTTGCCCGTGCTGAGCAGGGCGAGGACGGCGATCCGGACGCCTATAACCCCGATGCCGATGATGATGAGGAAGAAGACGACGACGCCGAGCTCGAGGAGAGCTTTGGCGAAGTCGATCGCGGCGCCTCGGCCGGCGAGGATATCAACGGCGGCCAGCTCCAGATTTCGGAGTTCGGTCGCGAGATGAAGCAGTCGTTCATCGAGTATTCGATGTCGGTTATCACGGCGCGCGCCCTGCCGGACGTGCGCGACGGCTTAAAGCCGGTGCACCGCCGCATCCTGTACGCGATGAACGAGAGCGGCATCTACCCCAACCGACCGCACAAGAAGTCGGCCTGGACGGTCGGCGAAGTTATCGGTAAGTACCACCCGCACGGCGATTTCGCGGTCTATGAGGCCATGGTCCGCCTGGCGCAGTGGTTCTCCATGCGCACGCCGCTCATCGACGGTCACGGCAACTTCGGCAACATCGACGGCGACGGCGCGGCGGCCATGCGTTACACCGAGAGCCGCCTGGCAAAGCCCGCCATGGAACTGCTGCGCGACCTGCAGAAGGATACCGTCGACTGGCAGCCCAACTACGACGAATCGCTTGCCGAGCCCGTGGCGCTGCCTGCGCGCTTCCCCAACCTGCTGGTCAACGGCAGCCAGGGCATCGCCGTCGGCATGGCCACCAACATCGCCCCGCATAACCTCGCCGAGGCGATCGAGGCCACCTGCTACCT
>CAJMRZ010000003.1 GCA_905215945.1 uncultured bacterium
GCGCGAGCAGCTCCTCGACCGAAAACGGCTTGGTCAGGTAGTCGTCGGCGCCGGCATCGAGCCCGGCAACCTTGTCCATCACGGCATCGCGCGCGGTGACCATGATCACCGGCACATCCTTGTGCTTACGGACACGCCGCAGGACCTCCATACCGTTGAGCTGCGGCAACAGCACATCGAGCAGAATCAGATCGTAGTCGCGCTCCAGCGCCAGGTCCACGGCGGTGCGGCCGTCGGCGGCGTGCTCCACTTGGTAGCCCTCGTGCTCCAGTTCGAGTGTCACAAAGCGGGCGATTTTCTCCTCGTCCTCTACGATCAGGATTCGTGTCATGCGTGCCCCCGTCTGCGATTACTTGTCGTCGTTCAGATTTTGCTTGATGCCGTCCGCGGCGTCGGCGGCGTGATCCATCAGGTTGTTGATACTGCCGGGCACGTCGCCGTCGCTATCGATGCGGTAGCGCATGCCAAAGAACAGGCCAAGCAGCATCAGCCAAATCGTGGCGCCCCAGGCAAACAGCGCGACGATGGGAATCAGGATGGGGATGTTGAGGATGATGGCGTCGCGGCGCGTGGCGATAAACTTGGTCTCCAGGCTCAGGCGGAAGAGCTTTTTGAGGTACTCCCATACGCTGTCCATCTTCTTGGAGAAGTCGGTCTTTTCGCTCGACTTTTCGTAGGCGGCCTGCGCAGCGACCATCTCGGCCGAGGGCTCATCGGCCGGCGCGGACTCGGTGGCGGCGTGCGCCGACGTGGTCTGGGTCTTGCCCTGCGACTCGAGCCAAATGATGGCGTCCAGAACGTTGCCGTCGGCGGCGTCGAGCGCGGCTTTGGCGTCGGTGTAGCTCACGTTGCACTTGGTGCGGATGGTTTCAACTTTTTCGAGGTCGTCCATGACCTGTCCTTTCGTTCGATGGGCGCGACGCCGGGCGATCTGCCCGGGCGCGAGTGTTGCGTTCGGCGGCCTGCGTTGCGCGGCGCCGCCCCGCCCTTGGTCGAACTCTATAGTGCAGGTTATAGATTAAGCGATTCTTGAGCCAAGATTAATGTTGGATGAGTTTTTGGGTGGTGTGAGGGAGGAGCGGAATGTGTCTATTGGGTTGCGCGGGGGAGAAACGACTCACCTTTTGGGCTGCTGCCGAAGAGGTCTAATACTTTTCCGAGAAGTGAACGAGCTAAAACGGACCCCCGAAGCATCGACACTTTAAGGACATCGTTTCCTGCGGTTTCGATACTGGAATCCTGCGATCTTGCCGACGAAAAATGTGGATGCTTCAGGGGTCCTAAAACAGACGTTCACTTCGCGGAAAAGTATTAGACCTCGATAGCGAGGGATGGTGAGCCGGTAGCAAGTCGGCGTCAAGGGTTGGTCGAGCAGGCGGTTTTCAGGCGACTGGAACATGGCGGGCGGCCGATCGCCTATACTGGTTGAGCTCAACTGGAGAGGTGATGGCTAGTTATGAAATCAATCAATGTTGCAGCAGCGATTATTCAGAAGGACGGGAAAATCCTGAGCTGCCAGCGCGGCTATGGCGAGTTTAAAGACGGCTGGGAATTTCCGGGCGGCAAGCTCGAGCCGGGCGAGACCGGCGAGCAGGCAATTGTGCGCGAGATTCAAGAAGAGCTCGAGGTCACGATCGGTAACCTCGACTATCTTTGCACGGTCGAGCATGATTACGCGACGTTTCACCTGTCGATGCAGTGCTATCTAGCTACCATTCTTTCGGGGGAGTTCAAAGAGCACGCTCACGAGGATATGAAATGGCTTGATACCAATAACCTGTGGGATGTCGATTGGCTTCCGGCAGACGTTAAAGTCGTTAGGGAGCTCGAAAAGAAACTCGGGCTTAAGTAAGAAAGGGGCGGGCGTCACATGGCGGCCCGCTCCTATTTGTTACTCGGCTTCGCTCAAATCGCTGAGCATAAACTCGTAAATGTCTTGCCTCACGGGTGCATTGAGCTCATATTCGATTTCGACGGCGTTGTCGCCGCTCTTAGTTTTAATAGCTTCGAACTCGCCGGTCGGATGCATTTCGCCTAAGAAATAGAACTCCTTACCGCCCTTATCGTCCTTGTTCTTTCGCATAAACAAATACGTCTTCAGGCCGTTTCCCGGCCATGCCTGCAGTCGCAAAATCTCGGGGGAGTTGAGCGTGCGGTTGCCCTTCGAGATTGCGATGAGCTTGCTCGGCGAAACAAAGCGGTCTTCATACTGAATTGACTCACTAATGTCGGGAGCCTTGTCATAGTTAATAAACACGGGGAATGTATTGGTCTTCTCATCGTAGAAGTATCCGCCAAGGTTTTGGCCGTTGATGTTCTTTTGCCAGTTCATCAGACGGCAAACCTCCTCGTACGTGTACTTGGCGTTGAGAACGAAATTTGTGTTTTCGTACGTCTCGGCATAGTCGAGTCGGTTGCGCTCAATACCAAAATCCAGCACCTCGAGAATCTGACGTTTGAACTCTGCGTTGCGCAGGGCGGTCGCGAACGCTTCGGTCAGACGAGGTCCGGTTCCATCGTCAATAAGCAGGGAAACGAAATCCTTAGGAGTGGCAAAGTCGCCCTTAAGGACTGCGATTGCCGACCTAACGGCGCTGTCCTTAAGCTGTGCGCGGTAGTTCCTAAGCGCAGCCTCGCGCATATGCCAGTAGCCCTCGTGTCCGGCTTCGACGAGCGTTTGAAGCAAATAGAGGTCTTCGAATCGCTTGCCCGCGGCAAGTTTTTGAGAAATAAATTTGAGAATCTTGGTCTGATCAGAGGTAAATTGAACCGTATAGTCCGGCTCGTATTTGGAAAGAAATGCGTGGTAGGACCCCAGGCGACTATTCTTGAAGATGAGCAGCGGATCGATGGAGCCGTTGCGATCAAATTCGAGCAGCGAGGGAATCTTGCCGAGTTTTTGGCGCAAGTCGAGATATTCGTTTTTCAAAAATCTGACGGAGGTGAAATCGCCGCCGTCGATGGCCTTGTAAATGCGTGCCTCGGAAATACGATCGAAGCTCACGGTCGAGCATCCGGGGATCGCCGAATCGCCCTCTTGAACAAGACGGCGCAGGCGGTCTTTGTTGTACGTCTTGTCACCCGAAAGCGCGATGGGCACCAAGAAGTTGCTCTGGTAGTTGCCAATAAAGTCGAGCACCAGTGCGTATTCCTTATCATCATTCAGGCGCAAACCTCGTCCGAGCTGCTGAATAAAGATGATTGCGGAGTCGGTGCGTCGAAGCATGATGATCTGATTGAGCGAGGGGATGTCGACGCCTTCGTTCATGATATCGACCGAGAAAATGTACTCGAGCTCGCCGGCTTCAAGTCGGCTGATCGCGGCATCGCGGACCTCATCGGAATCTTGACCGCTAATCGCAACCGTTCGATATCCGAGAGCGTTGAATTTGTGTGACAGTTCCTTGGCCTCGGCGTTTCGATTGCAAAAAATTAAGCCCCTGCGATTGCTTTTGGTGACGCTATATTCTTCGATCTTCTCGGTGATATGACGCACGCGCTCGTCGGACGTCAAACGCCCGAACAGGGCGATATCTTCGACCGTTTCGTCGTCAATCTCCAGATCGTGAATGCCAAAATAATGGAAGGGGGCAAGCATCTCCTCGGCCAAAGCGTCCTGCAGCGTGATCTGGAACGCGATGACGTGATTGAAAAGGGCAAAGACGTCATAGCCGTCGGTGCGATTGGGTGTAGCGGTCATGCCCAGATAAAACCGAGGCGTAAAGTGCGACATGATGGATTGGTAACCCTGGGATCCCGTGCGGTGGGCCTCGTCGATAACGATGTAGTCGAACTCATCGGGACGGAAATCGCTCAGATGTTTGGCGATCGAAGAACACATGGCAAACACGCAGGTAGCATTGCTTATATTCTTGCCAGTTTGATAGGTGTCGAACGTATAGGTACTACCTAAGAGGCGTTCGTAGCTTGCGCGGGAGGCGTCGATAATGCGCCGACGGTGCGCAAGAAAGAGGACGCGCCGGGGTTTAGTTGCGAGCACGTCGAACGCCGAAAGGAAGGTCTTGCCGGTGCCGGTTGCCGAGACCAGCAGGGCGCGGGTCTCGTCCTTGCGGTGGATTGCACCGAGCGCCTCAAGGGCGCGCTGCTGCATTTTATTGGGCTTGATTTCTTCGAGGTCATTCTGCGCCGGCGTTTCCGCAGATTTGAATGTCGGTTTCGATTTGGGCTTTGGCGGACGTGCCGATCGATATGCGGCATAGTTCTCAATCCAGTCTTGGGAAAGCAAAACGGTTGAGGTATCGTTCCACAACGAATTGAACTCGCCCCTCAGTTCGTTGAGTAGGCGGCTGTTCTCGACAGTCTGGTACAGCACATTCCATTCTTTATTGCAGGTGAGAGCGGTCTGCGTCATGTTGGAGCTGCCGACGATGACCGTGCTGGTTTCGCCCTTATCAAAAATGTATCCCTTGGCATGCAGATTACCCTGGAATACGCGAACTTCCATGTTGTCGTATTCCAGGAGCTTGCGAAAGGCATCGGGTGAGTTGAAGTTGAGATAGGTGGACGTGAGCAGCCTGCCCTTAATGCCACGCTGCTTGAGCTCCTGGAACGTCTCGACCAGGATTTGAAGGCCGCCGTCTGCAACAAACGCTACGCAAAAGTCAAAAGAGCCGCAGGTTGAGAGCTGCTCCTTGATAACGGATAGTAGTGTTCCGCCTGTCGCCTTTGAGTTGGCGATGAGCTTGGGTGAATCGTTCTCGCGTGCAAGCGAGTCGAATTCAATATCAATCTGCTGCTGCGTAGTCATCCCGGCCAAACCTTTCGAAAGACTATGTTGGCGCCAGGATAACAGATCGATCGTTCGTGTTTTGGGCGTATGTGATTTTTAGACTATCGGCTACTCAAGTTTGTGGCTGCGGCCTTGGTGCCGTGTCTTGCTGGGCCTCTCTCTATCTATGTGTATGTGTTTTCGTCTTATAGGCTGCTGGGAGAAGTCCTGCCCCCAAGATTCCGCGCATGCCATGGCTCCGTGTCGGCCATGTGGCAAGCTGCTTGTCATAGCCTCGCCGGAATCCGACTGCAAATGGCCACGGACGGATATGCAGGTTCTTGTCGCTACGTGAGAAAAACTTGCAAAACTCGCAAGTTCTTGTCATGCTGTGAGAAAAACTTGCAGATTGGGGCGGGCGATGGATAAACGGATAGTTCCTAGAAATCGATATCTCGAAAAGTTGATCGCCTTTCGTGATGCGGATGTCATCAAGGTCGTAACGGGTATGCGCCGTTGTGGCAAATCGACGCTTCTGGACATGATGCGCAAACATCTGGAGGATAACGGCGTTCCATCCGAATGTCTTTTGACCTTTAAGATGGAGTCGTTTGAGCTGGAGGGCGTGCGTGATTGGCGAGAGCTTTACCGCCACGTCGACGGCCTAATGCCTGCGGGCAAGAGGTGCTATCTCTTCTTCGACGAGCTTCAGGAGGTTGCCGGATGGGAGAAGGCGATTAACGCACTTCGTGTCGACCGGGACTGCGATATATATGTTACGGGTTCGAATGCTTTTCTCCTCTCGTCAGAGATTGCGACCTTAATCTCGGGCAGATATGTCGAGATTCGGATGCATCCGCTCGCTTTTTCGGAATATGTCGACTTTCTTGGTCCGACTGACGTCACGAATAGGCTTGCTGTTTTTGGCCGGGAGGATATTGTTGCACTCGACGATCTTCTTGACCGCTATCTGACGTTTGGAGGCCTGCCGTTCCTCGCTGCTTCAAAGCTGCCGGAGCAGGAAATGAAGGACTATATCTGGAGCACATACCAGACAATCGTCGGGCGCGACATTTTGGCTCGCGAAGCCCGTCGGGGCAGACGGTCGGTGACGAGCAGGAGTGTGCTCGACCGCGTCACTTCCTACTTGGCTGATAACATTTCAAACCCGACATCAATTAATAAGATCGTTGGAACGCTGGCAGAGAACGGGGCGAAATCCTCACACGGCGTCGTGGACACTTGTGTGTCCGCCCTTGAGGAGACCTATATCTTTTCGCACGCGCGCCGATTTGATATTAAGGGTCGGGACATTTTGAAGACCGGTGGCAAATTCTACATTGAGGATCTGGGACTTCGAGCTTTCTTGGATGGGTATCGCGGCAGCGACAGTGGGCGTGTTCTCGAAAATGCCATTTACAATCGCCTTGTCTATGACGGATACCAGGTCTTCACGGGTCATCTTCGAGATGCTGAAATCGACTTTGTTGCGATCGGCGACGGCTCGGATCGTAAGTTTATTCAGGTCACGGAGTCGATTGACGAGGAGGCGACGCGCAAGCGTGAATTGCGTCCATTTGAGCTCAGGTCGCTCGAGAAGATCACCGGCGGTTACGAGAAGATCATCATTGTTCGCCGGGGAAGCCATCCGACCGACATTGACGGCATCAAAATCGTTTCCGCAGTCGATTTCTTAATGGGTAGGCTTGGGGCTTAGAGCGTTTGGAGCGCGTCTGTTTCCTATGCCTAGCGACATTGCCGCAGCTCGTGACGCCGCCGGCTCCTTCCTTTCCGTCAAGCGGCGCCAACTCAGCTGATCCGTTGGGGACGGAGGAAAGCGGATCATTTTCGGTGCGCCGCAGGTGATACGAATCCTGCGGCGCGCTGTTTTTTGCGCGGGGCTTTCAGCTGTGTCCGCACGACATGTGACACTTACCCTGTCGCCCTGCTCTGCCGCGGAGGCATGTACCTGAACAACGACCCTCTAAGGAGCTCGATAGTAATGAGTGACAACACCAAGCATCTCGCAAAGAAGTGCGTCAAGGACGCGGGGCCGTGCTTCGCGTTGTGCCTTGCCGGCGCAGCGGTCGCGCTGCTGGCTGTTCTGGGGCCGTTCGACGTGCTCCGAAGTGTCAGCTCTCTGCACGTTTGCATGGCCCTTGCCGGCGCCATGATAACCGGCGGCGTGCTCAATCTGATTTTTTGGGTGCTTGACCCGTTTGGATGGAAAAATGAAGGGTAAGCCCTAAGGGATGGATGCCCCGCAGCAACAGGAGGTCCCCGTGATCTGGTTTACCAGCGATACTCATTTTGGACACGAGAACATGCTACGGCTTAGCGATAGGCCTTGGTCGGCTGTTGCGCAGATGAACGACGCCATGGTCGCCAACATTAACAGCAAGGTTGCTGCGGATGACGAGCTCTATATCTTGGGCGACTTCAGCTTTAAGATGACGGTCCAAGACGCCTATGAGCTGCGCAAAAGCATTACATGCAAGCGCGTTCATCTGCTGCCCGGCAATCACGACAAAGACTGGACGCAGTCTGCGGTAGCGGATGCTTTTATCGTTGAGCCGCCCATTTGCGTGCTCAAGATCGACCGCCAAAAAATCGTGCTGAGTCACTATCCCATGGCTGACTGGCAGGGCATGTCGCACGGCAGCTGGCATTTGCACGGGCATATCCACAGTTGCGGCGGCGCGTACAACAAGTTCAACCTCAGGCAGGGGCTGCTGCGCTATGACGTGGGCGTGGATGCTAACAGCTACGCCCCCGTGAGCCTGGAAGAGCTCAGGTCGCGGTTTGCACAGGTAGACGAGCCGGTGTGTTGCGTTAAATGGCCGTGGTGGGTCAACGCCACGGGTGACGAGCAGATTGAGCACGATCTCGAAACATATAAGAGGGAAGTGGTAATCCGATGACGGTCTATGTGACGGGCGATATTCACGGCGGCCTCG
Source organism: uncultured bacterium (assembly GCA_905215945.1). Lineage (GTDB taxonomy): Bacteria > Actinomycetota > Coriobacteriia > Coriobacteriales > Coriobacteriaceae > Collinsella. Next base: position 7,687 of record CAJMRZ010000003.1, read on the forward strand.
ACATGCAAAAGCTGCGCGATTGGGAGCTTGGGGATAGCCTGACGAGCGACGACTATCTCATCGTCGCCGGCGACTTTGGCTTTCCGTGGGATTTCTCTGCCGAAGAATGTGCCGACATCGCTTGGCTGGAGTCGCGCCCCTATACCGTGCTGCTCGTCGACGGCAACCACGAGCGTTTCGATCACTGGGCGGAGCGTCCCATGGAGTTGTGGCACGGTGGGCTGACGCAGCGCCTGTCGGATACCTCTCCCATACGGCGCCTGACGCGCGGCGAGGTTTTTGAGCTCGACGGCTCAACGATTTTTACCATGGGCGGCGCCATGAGTGTGGATAAGGAATACCGCATTCCGTATTCCAGCTGGTGGCCGCAGGAGCTGCCGGACGAGCGCAACTTTGAGGAGGCGCGGGCAAAGCTCGACAGCGTGGGTTGGAAGGTCGACTACGTGGTCACCCACACCTGCTCGACGCGCATGCTTTCGCCCACGCTTTATCCGGCACCCGGCTGGAATTACCCCGCCGTTGATCGGCTTACGGCATTTTTCGATGAGCTGGAAGATCGCTTGGACTACAAGCGCTGGTACTACGGCCATTTTCATCGCGACGCCAACCCGGCCGAGCGTCACACCGTGCTCTACGACCGCATCGTTCGCCTGGGCGACGAGCTCCAGCCCTGGGATGTTGCGTAGGGGTGGGCATAGCGAGCGCTTCATACGATGCCTTGGGTAGTTACCCTACATTTCAGTAGTAATCTTTATTTGTAGGGTAACTTAGGGCATGCTGGGAGCTGGAGGAGATGTCGCCCGACGATCTAGAGTTTCAGCGCCATTCGGTTGGTGCCCGGTAGGGTGGCGAAGCCAAAATGTTCATAGAATGCTGCCGCCTCATCATCTACTGGATCGACAACTAAAGCTCGCGCTCCTGCTAGGGCAGAAATTTTCAAGGCGTTCTCGATGGCATCTTTGAGCAGTGAAGCTCCGAGACCAAGCCCCTTGAACTTCTCATCGACCCCCATCATTCCAAGCAGCACTGTGGGGACTTGGGAGGGGGAGTTTCGCACGAACCATCCTCCATCAACATTTTCGCGAGCCACGGAGTGCGTGCACAACGTATAAAACCCAGCGACTGCACCGTCGCAATACGACGCGTATATAACTGCTGATCCTCTTCTTCGCGCCGAGGCTGATCTATTTTTAGCCCATCCGTCTACAAGAGTATTTCCGCAGTGGAAAGCCTCGATGCCTTGGCCAACGGGGAGTTGAACGGGCTTGGTAAATGTGCTCATTCCCAAACTGCCTTACGGTCAAGCAGCGCTTTTGCGGCTTGGGGCATGGGGGAATCGAGCATTTCGCAAAATGCATCGAAACCATCAGGAGAAAGATAGGTTGTTGACGCCTCGGCGATATCACGTGCGGAGCTCTCGTCAAGGTGAGCTGTGGCCCATTGGGTGAGAGTTTGGCCACGTAAGGCCGCGGCGCGCTCGTAAGTAAGGCGTTGACGTTCGGTCAACCTTAGATCCATACGGCGTTGTTTCTCAATCGTTGGCATGGCAAAAACCTCCTTTGCATAATTGTACGGAATTATTCCGTACATAACAAGACACAGAATTATGTCCTCGTTGAAGGGGGACGAGGGGGCGGGGCGTATTTGGCTACTGGGCCGTTACAGTGATGTTCTCCCGATGCGCGCGGATGACGTCCCAGCTAAAGTGCTCGACCAGCTGCTCGGCGGTACGCGGCGTGGTGTCCGGCGCGATGCCTGTTTGCCCGGCGAGCCATCCCAACAGTGCCTCGGGTGTGCCAAAGCGGGTGCGGAGCTCGCCCAGGTCCAGATCGCGATCGCGCTTGGAAAGGCGGCGGCCGTCCGGTGACATGAGCAGCGGAATGTGCGCGTAGTGCGGCGTGGGCAGTCCCAGCAGATGTTGCAGATAGATCTGGCGCGGCGTGGAACCAAGCAGGTCGCATCCGCGCACGACCTCGGTGACGCCCATGGCAGCGTCGTCGACCACCACGGCTAGCTGGTAGGCAAAAACGCCGTCGCTGCGGCGCACCAAAAAGTCGCCGCATTCGGTGGCGAGTGCTTCGCATTGGGCTCCATACGTGCGGTCCACGAATTCGATCACATCGTTTGCGAGGTCGTCGACGGCGGGTACGCGCAGGCGCGTGGCCGGAGCGCGCAGAGCGCTGCGGCGGGCAACCTCCTCGGCAGAAAGGTCTCGGCAGGCGCCGCGGTAGATGGGCGTGCCGTCGCTTGCGTGCGGCGCGCTCGCGGCGTGGAGTTCGGCACGCGTGCAAAAACAGGGATAGGTGAGGCCGGCGTCTTGCAGCTGACGCAGGGCGTCCTCGTACAGATCCAGGCGATCGTGCTGGTAGTAGGGGCCTTCGTCCCACTCCAGTCCCAGCCAGGCCAGGTCGTCAATCAATTGAGTGGCAAGTTCCGGGCGCTTGCAGCGATCGTCCAGGTCCTCGATGCGCAGCACGATGCTGCCGCCTTGGCTGCGGGTCGAAAGCCACGAGCACAAGCAGCTGAACACGTTGCCCAAGTGCATGCGGCCCGAGGGCGACGGGGCAAAGCGGCCCACGACGGGGGTGGGCGCTGCCGTTGCTGGTGCGTCCGCGGCGTGTGTTGCTATGTTGCGTGTTTTGATATCCATGCGGACGAGTATAGCGCGGGGCTTGGCAGGGAAGGCGTTGCCGCGCTCACAAGTTGGCGGCGGTGCGCATTGCGCACGGTGGGTTTGCGGCTCAAGGTCTCGATCGCTGCGTACCGACTTAGGCTTATAGGACAAAATGTGTGTCCCGATAGAACACCCGTTTCCATCCATTAATCCAGCCAGAACGGGTACGGGTCCCTGTGGTGGAGGTCCTCCCACACGGCCCTGTCGCCCCACTCCGGCCCTCCGTCCTCGCGCGACGGCGAGGCGGAGTAGACGCTGAACAGGAAGTCGATGTCCGCGTCGGTCGGCATCGTGGCGAGCTTCTCGCGCGCCGTCCTCGCGTCCCCCGAGTGCGCGTGGCACCACCAGAACACCGCCTTCACGCGCTTGACCGACGTCAGCCCCCGGTGGTTGCGCAGGACGGCCCTCAGCTGCGAGTTCACCCCTCCCTCGATCATGTTGTTGGTCGACGGCAGCGGGCCGGCCTTGGCCAGGGCGGGGTCGAGGTGGGTGAACAGCGTCCCCGCCGACACCAGCGACGACAGCGACGAGCGCGCCCGCCTCAGCCTCTCGTGGGTGTAGACCCTCCTGCCGTCCACCACGGTCCTGTCCTCCAGGAAGTCGGCCCAGAACCCGCACCAGTCGAGGTAGCGCTCGACCCAGAGCTCGGCCTGGTGCAGCGTCTCGATGCCCATGAGGTCGCGCGCGATGAGGTAGAGCTCGCGCCCCGCCTGGAGCTTCGGCCGCGTCGTCGTGTAGCGCTTGACCTGCGAGAAGGCATGGAAGGTGCACCTCTGGACCCTGGTGCGCGGCCAGGTCTCGCGCACGGCCTTGGCGAACCCGCTCCCGCCGTCGGTGACGACCACCTCGGGCGCCGGGATCGGCGCCATGAGGGCCGACCACGCCCTCGAGTTCTCCGACCTCGCCATGTACCAGGAGACCACCCTCTCGCCGCTGCAGCATATGAGCACGACGAGGTCGCGCGCGACCCGGATCCCGTCGACGTGGAGCACGCGGTGGAGCTCGCCGTCGGGGACGGGCATGGGCCAGACCTCCCAGAACTCGGCCGTCCTGCGCCTGAAGGACCGCCCGCCGCCCGGCATCGCCGCCTGGGAGTCCTTGGAGAGGAGCCACCCGAGGAACTCGTCCAGCCTCGTCGCCGCGTCGTCGTACCTCACCGTCGTCGACGCGCCGCAGGCCGTGCACCTCCACCGCTGGGACCCCGATGAGGTCCTGCCGTTGCGCTTGGTCCGACCGCCGCAGTAGGGGCAATAAACGGCCTTCATGGGCACCTCTTCCGAAAGGGTATTTAACGGTTCCGGAAAAGGTTATCTACCTGCGGGAACGATAGGCAACCGGACACACATTCTGTCCGAGCGGTTAAAAGCGGGCACGGAATTTAAACGGCTGAAAAAGGGGCATCGACCTGCGCCGATGCCCCCAACATGGACACACATTTTGTCCTATAAGCCTCCCTTTATCGCATCGACTTACTAGAAAAGTAAATATTGTTTCAAGCGAGTAGCCGCCCGCCCGGGGCTTACCTATATCGTTCCACGCGCAGTTTCGCAGCGAGCGAAGCGACGCGAGAATGTTTGAGCATGGAATGATATAGGTAAGCCCCGGGCGGGAGGGATACGAGTACCCCTAGGCGACGCCGCTGGAGCCGAAGCCTCCGTTGCCTCGGTCGGTTTTGTCTAGTTCGTCTACCTCTATGAGGTTGACCGTGGGGACTTCTTGGATGACGAGTTGGGCTATGCGGTCGCCTTTGTTGATTTGGATGTTGTTGGAGGGGTCCAGGTTGATGAGGATAACCTTGAGTTCTCCTCTGTAGTGGGCGTCGATGAGGCCCGGCGTGTTAACTATAGACAGGCCCTGCTTGATGGCCAAGCCGCTGCGGGGCTGGACGAAGCCGGCGTAGCCATCGGGCAAGGCGATGGCCAGCCCAGTAGAGACCAGACGACGTTCGAAGGGCTTCAGGACGCAGTCCTCGTTGGAGCGCAAATCCAAGCCGGCATCGGTGGGATGGGCGTATTTGGGAAGCTCGACGGTGGGGTCGAGACGCTTTATGTTGACGGTAATGTTGGACATGGAATCACCTTAGCTTGTCGAGCTCTTGCAGAAACTCATCGACGTCTTTGAAATCGCGGTAGACCGAGGCAAAGCGGATGTAGGCCACCTTGTCGATCTTGGCCAAGCGCTTGAGCACCATGTCACCCAACTCATGGGACGTGACGGCCGTCAGCGTGCGAGAGCGCAGCTCGACCTCGATGTCGTCGATAATCTCATTGAGCTTCTTAGTATCGATATCACGCTTGATGGTGGCGCGCATCAAGCCGACGAGCAGCTTATTGCGATCGAACCGCTGCTTGGTTCCGTCTGACTTAATGACCTCGATTGGGTCTTCGCATCGCTCAAACGTTGTAAAGCGATAGTTACACGAACAACATTCGCGACGGCGCTTAATGGTGTTATTTGACTCCTGCATACGGGAATCAACGACGCGGGTATGTGCCTTGCCACATTTGGGACAGCGCATGGTACCTCCTCTTAAACGATAACAAGGGTACCATGCGCAGCGCGATAATGATTACGAACGAGCAGGAACCTTAAGATGCGCACCGGCGGCGAGCGAACCATGCTCCAGATGATTGACGTTACGGATCATGTCGGAAGTCTCTTGCGTGGAAAGGCCTTCGATAGGATATTCCTCGGCAAGCGACCAAAGAGAATCACCAGGCTGAACGCGAATAGTCTCGTAGGTAACGTTGGAAACGGACTCGGCATACGCGGCGTGACGAGCGCTAAAGACCGACGTAGCGAGGACAACGAAGAGCGTAAGCGCAACGGCAACGGCGACAATCGTCGGAACCTTCAGGGCAACGCGGGCCGGCGCAACTACAGCCTGCTGATTGCGAGCAGACTTTACGGTCAAAGGCTGAAAGCCGGAGCGGCCACCCTGAACAACCGTAAAAGTGTATTCTGCAGACGTCTCGAGCTTAAGGGCGAGGTTTCCCTGGACCATATTCGTTGCGTTCATCATGTTCTCCTCTCGCGTGTTTTGCTGAGAACAGTTTTATCAAGCCGCGCGGACAAAAATGTCTAGCGCGAGAACGAATGTTCGGTTATTATTATCTTCGAACAGTTGTTCCTGTCAAGCAAAATTCGAACATTTGTTTGACATGGGTAGAGAGGATGCCCTGATGGCTCGCAAAATTACCAAGCGTCAGCAGCAAATTTACGACTTCATCAAGGAATATCAGCAGGAGAAGGGTTATCCGCCCAGCGTGCGCGAGATGGCTTCTGCCGTGGGCCTTTCCTCCCCCAGCACCGTGCACGCCCACTTATCTGCCTTGGAGGCGCGCGGGCTGCTCAAGCGCGATGCCACCAAACCGCGCGCCCTGGAACTCTTTAACGAGGACGGTTCCTCTGTCTCAATTTCTAAATCTGACGAGACCACCGCACCTCGCGGAACGGTCTCACTACCGCTCGTTGGTCGCGTCGCGGCTGGGATTCCCATTCTGGCCGAGCAGAATATCGAAGACACATTTACTATCCCGACCGAAATCGCCACTGATCAGGGTTCCTTTATCCTTGAGGTGCATGGGAGCTCAATGATCAATGTCGGCATCTTCAATGGCGATTACATCATCGTCCGTGAACAAAAGAGTGCCATGAACGGCGAAATCGTCGTGGCCATGATTGATGGTTCAGCGACCGTCAAGACGTTCTACAAGGAGCAGGGACGCGTACGCCTACAGCCTGAGAATGACACCATGGAGCCTATCTATGCAACGAATCCCGTTATCTTGGGCAAAGTCATCGGCTTGATGCGCCGGTTCTCGTAATGCAAAAACGCATCACCATCTTTGATACCGTCCGCGGGTTTACGATGATTTCAATGGCAGGTTTTCACGCTTGCTACGATCTCGCCTACCTGTACGGTTGGGATATGCCCTGGTTTACCCAGACTGTCTTTCAAGACATCTGGCGCGCCAGCATCAGCTGGGTATTCTTGTTTATCGCGGGTTGGATGTGCACGCTCTCACGCAACAATATCAAACGTGCCGCCAAATACGCCTTAGCAGCACTCGTCGTCTGGCTGGCAACAACACTTGTCTCAGTCGATGATTCGGTTAATTTTGGCATATCTACTGCATGGCCGCATGTACCGGCATCGTGGCGTTGACCGATCCCGTCCTTAAAAAGATATCAGCGAGATGGGGCATGTCCCTATGCCTTGTGATGTTCGCCCTCACCTGGAGCATCCCCAAAACAATCTACCCTGTCCCCTACCTGGCGTGGCTGGGATTTCCGAGCCCTGGGTTTGTCTCAGGTGATTACTACCCCATCATCCCGTTTATCTTTATGTATCTTGCAGGATACTTCGCCGCACACATAGCGCAGGGAATCGATAAGACCGTCCTTAGCTGGGCCTACGCCAACTCCCTGCCGGCGCTCGCCAGCCTTGGACGTTATGCACTACCCTTTTATCTGCTGCATCAGCCCATTATACTGGGCATTTTGGAGCTCGCCTACTCGGTGCGATAACGCTCGAGCCGCGGTGCGACACGAGCCGGCAGTTTCGCCACAATACGAACGCCATCCTCAAGATATTCCTCATGCAAAAGGGTCCCCTGCTCATGCACGAGTGTAATGAGCGCACCTTCACGATATGGAATGTCGGCTGAAAGCAGTACATCGGTGGCAGCTGCCTCGCGAGCAATGCGATCGACGAGATCGTCGAGCCCCTCGCCCGTTTGGGCCGAGAACAGAACGGCTTCCGGAAAACGACGACGGAAACTTAATCGATCAACGCTATCGAGAAGATCGATTTTATTGAATACGGTCAGCGTTAGGCGCTCTCCGGCGCCGATCTCATCAAGCACGCGGTCGACAGCCTCCAGCTGTCGCTCATAGTCCTCGTCAGACGCATCTACGACTTTGAGAATTAGATCGGCACCCAACACCTCGGACAGCGTCGATTTAAAGGCATCGACAAGACCATGCGGCAGCTTTTGAATAAAGCCGACGGTATCGGTAATCGTCATTCCGCGACCGCCGGGCAGGCGATACGAACGCGTCGTCGGGTCGAGCGTAGCAAACAGCTTGTCCTGCGAAAGTACCGTAGAGCCTGTCAGGCGATTGAGCAACGTCGATTTACCGGCATTGGTATAACCGGCTAACGCGACGCGAAACGCCGGTGACTCAATGCGGCTCTTGGACTGGACATCGCGACGCTGTTCAACCTGCTTGAGCTCACGACGAAGCGCAGCGATCTTATTACGAATGAGGCGACGGTCGACCTCGAGCTGACTTTCGCCCTGACCAAAGCGTGAGCCGATGCCGCCGCGCGTCTGTTCCTTGGCGAGATGGCTCCACATGCCGCGCAGACGAGGCAACAGATATTGAAGCTGCGCCAGCTGTACCTGTAGGCGTCCCTCACGCGTCTGAGCATGCAGGCCAAAGATATCCAAGATCAGTGCCGTACGATCGATAATCTTTACCGGCTCGCCCACGGCTTTCTCCAAATAGGATTGCTGCGAGGGCGTCAGGTCGTCGTCAAAAATAACGACATCGGCATCCATGCGATGTACCAGACCGCACAGCTCCTCTACCTTACCGGAACCGATAAATGATTTGGGATACGGCTTTACCAAACGCTGAGACAAGCGAGCCACGCACTGGGCACCAGCCGTGTGGGCAAGGCGCTCCAGCTCATCGAGCGATCGATCGAGTGGCCATGCATTGTCGCGCCACTCAACACCAACCAAAATGGCACGCTCGGGCTCGGGTGCCGTGGGAACAAGGGGGAAACGAGCCATTAGGCAGCCTCAATACGATGCAGGATATCAGCAACGACCTCATCGATCGTACATTCATCCATATCAAACCACGCGATACGGTCATCGCGCTTAAACCACGAAAGCTGACGTTTGGCATAGCGCCGCGAACGCATCTTAATGAGTTCGCGAGCCTCATCCATGCTCGTCACGCCATTGAAAGCATCGATGATCTCTTTATAGCCAATTGCCTGCATCGAAGTCAGGGCATCTCCCAGCCCCTGGTCCATAAGACCGCGAACCTCATCAACAAGACCCTGCTCAAACATCACATCGACACGTAGGTTAATGCGTTCATAGAGCACCTCGCGATTTCGCGTCAGGCCAAACCATAACGCATGATAATGCTCGCGCGGAACACTAAACTGCGACTTTTGTTGCGCATAGGAAACGCCATCATCGTGCATTTCGAGCGCGCGAATCACACGCCGCACGTTATGCGGATGAATAACAGCAGCTGATTCTGGATCGCGCTCGGCAAGCAGGGCATGCAGTTCTTCCTCGCCAATACGCTCGGCAAGCTCCTGATACCCCGCGCGACGATCGTCCTCAAGCTCGCCCGAGGGAAAATCCATCTCATCCAGGGCGGCCTTGAGATACAAGCCTGTGCCCCCGCAAAACACCGGTAGGCGGCCCTCGCCAAGCAAACGCTCAACATGCGCGCGAGCGTCAGCCTGATAAAGCGCAGCAGAATATGCCACACCCGGCTCTACAATGTCGACGAGACGCAGCGGCGCCGTACACTCATCGGGCGCCATCTTTGCGGTACCGATGTCCATGCCGCGATAGATTTGCATCGCATCGCACGACAGCACTTCGGACGAAAGACGAGCGGCCAAACGGTCGGCAACATCACTCTTACCAACCGCCGTCGGACCGACGATCGCAACGGCGGAAAGACCTGCCCCGGGAGAAACCATTAGCGCGGCTCGCCCACAACGGAGCCGGACAAATACCAGGTCTTGGCAACGTCAACGTCAACATCAACGATCTTGCCAACAAGCTGATCGATGCTGTAACCCTCGGGGATAGGCGCATGCACGGTCTGATTCTTGGGACTCTTGCCCAGCAGGACCGCGTCGTTCTTTTTACTCGTTCCCTCAATGAGCGCCGGAACCACAGTATGAAGTTCACCCTGGTTATACTCATGTGCCGTGGTCTCGATAACCTTAACCAGGCGGTTGAAACGCTCGAGAATAACCTCATGCGGCGTAGGATCGTCAATCTCTGCGGCCGGGGTACCGGCGCGCTTGGAATAGATGAAGGTATAGGCCTGAGCATAGCGGACCGTCTCGGCAAGTGAGAGCGTCTGCTCAAAGTCTTCTTCAGTCTCGCCCGGGAAGCCAACGATAATGTCAGTCGAGAGCGCGATATCGGGCATGCGGTTGCGAATGCGATCGACCAGGCCCAGATAGTCCTCGCGTGTATAACGGCGATTCATCTCTTTGAGGATCCGTGTCGAACCTGACTGGACGGCCAGGTGCAACTGCGGCATAACGGCAGGCGTCTCGGCCATGGCGTCGATGGTCTCGGGGAGCAGATCCTTGGGATGCGAAGACGTAAAGAAGATGCGCTCCACACCCGTATCGCCCACGGCACGCAGCAGATCGGCAAAACGCGGCTTGCCAAACAGATCGCGACCATATGAGTTAACGTTTTGGCCCAGCAGCGTAATCTCACGCACGCCCTGGCGCACCAAACCGGTCACCTCGTCGACAATCTCCTCGAAGGGGCGACTTTTTTCGCGACCGCGCACGTACGGCACGATGCAATAGGTGCAGAAATTATTGCAGCCTGTCATGATGGGCACCCAGGCGTGATACTGGGTCTCGCGATGCCACGGCATGCTCATGGCATCCGTATCCTCATGCTCATTGGTGCGGATATGACGCTTACCATCAAGGAACGCCTCGGCAATGAGCTCGGCCACATGTGCGATGGAATGCGTGCCAAAGATGACATTGACGTTATCGACGTTGGTGAGCAGGCCCTCTCCATCACGCTGCGCGATGCAGCCGCCCACGGCAACCACACGCTTGCCCGAAGGCGAAGGCGGCAGGCTTTTGCAGGAATTGCACTGACCGTACAGGCGAGTATCGGCGGCCTCACGCACACAGCATGTCATGAAGACAACGATATCGGCATGCTCGGGATCGAGCGCCATGAGGCAGCCATACGAATCAAGCAGACCGCTCACACGCTCGGAGTCGTGCTGATTCATCTGACAGCCAAAGGTGCGGATAAAGTAGGTTTTACCGGCAAGAATATCGCGTACGGAACGCTGGTCCATGTGCATAAGTCCTAACGATGGGGAGCGAAACGAGGCAAGCAGAAGCTATGCCACAGGCTTAACATCATCCATGACGACGTTATCCATAGCAGCTCGATTGATCTGGTGAACGTAGATAGAAAGGCGGATGGCCGTGCGCGACTCCCCGTTAATGAGGATGTCGGAGAACACAGGCGCGCAGGAAATATCAAAACCGGTTGGAATCAAAAAACCGCGCGCGATAGCAACGGCCTTAATGGCCTGGTTGACAGCACCGGCACCGACACACTGGATGTTGACGGGTACACCATCCTTGACCATGCCGGCGATGGCGCCGGCAACGGACGCGGGCGATGATTTGCTTGATACCTTCAGGCAATCCATGAAGAAACTCCTGCGTTTAAAAGTACGTTTTAACTGCAATAACTTTATCGTACCGAGTGGACTCGGTAAAGGCACTATTCCTCTTTGGCAAGATCGAAGGTCACGGTGATTCGATCACGCGAAACACGGATCTTTGGGTCGCCGCAAAGATTGAGATAGTACCGGGCGGCAAGGTCATTAAAGTCGCGCTCCACAGCACGCGAAAACTGTGCCATGTCATCCTTGGCAATACGCAGCCCACGACGATCCTTCGCGAGATCGACAGGAGCCGGCGCATGCGAGGATGAGTCACGCTCGCGCAGCAGACGCGCAGTCACACCGCGAACGGGCTTAATCTGCCCTGCCAAAATGCGATGGGCCGTGCGCTCGGACATCTCAAGACCCAAACCCGAACAAATACGAATAAAGTCCTCGGCATCAGAGGCAAGGCCTAAACGATCGACAACCGGAAGCTCGCTCTCATCATCAATAAACAGGAGACGAGACGTATCGAGCCGACTTGACGCCTGAGCATAAAGGGTCGCGGCAATCTCAGACGGAGAACCAAGATAGACATCGCAACCACGCAACTCCTCGAGCGCAAACTCACAGGCAGCGCGAATAATATTATGCGGACCGCGAGCACAGACATAACGTCCGTCCTCATCCTTGACGGCCTGGGGCCAGCTGGACTGATCGGCACGCTCGCTGAGGCGGTCGGCCGCAACGCTCACCTTAAAGGCTGAGCCAAGATCGACACCAGACGTGACCACGCGGGCCTCGTCGGTGTTCTGCTTGATCGAAAACAATGCCATGCCACGACCGTGAACGCCCCAACGGTCCATCTTCATGCTCTCGAGCTTTGAGGTAACGCGAGCATCGAAGATTCGCTCTTGCATATCCTGCGGAACACCCGAGCCGTTATCCAGAAAGACAAGCGTGCGGACGCCATCTTCCTTGGTCGTGGCGAGATAGACCTTGTCGGCGCCGGCATCGCGAGCATTACGGAGCATTTCGATGACGATATCCTCGACATGCTGAATGTCGTGCTTTGCCTGGCGCCGCTCGGCCTCCGAAACGCGGAGGCGGACATACCCCTCGCCAAGGTTCTCCTCGACGCGAAGGTTGCCCTCCCCCGACATCGACGCGATAAATGAGATGAGCTCGTTCGCGTCGCTCATATTATTTAGCGATATCGACAGCGCGGCTCTCGCGAATCACGACGACGCGCACCTGACCGGGATACTCCATCTCTTCCTCGATCTGATGGGCGATATCGTGAGCCAGAACCGTGGACTGGGCATCGGAGATCTTGTCCGGCTGAACCATGACATGGACCTCGCGACCAGCCTGCATGGCATAGGTACGCTCGACGCCGTCATGGGAGTTGGCGATCTCCTCGAGCTTCTCAAGGCGCTTGATGTAGTTCTCGGCAGACTCGCGACGGGCACCGGGGCGAGAGGCTGAGACAGCATCGGCGGCCTGCACCAGGACATCGAGCACCGTGTTGGGGTCGACATCGGCATGGTGAGCCTCGATAGCGTGGACGATAACGGGCTTCTCGCCATAACGACGGGCGAGCTCGGCGCCGATGACGGCATGCGGGCCCTCGACGTCGTGGTCAATTGCCTTGCCCAGGTCGTGAAGCAGACCGGCGCGCTTGGCGGTCACAACGTCCAGGCCAAGCTCGGAAGCCATCACGCCGCAGAGATCAGAGACCTCGAGGGAGTGCTGAAGCACGTTCTGACCAAACGAGGTACGGTAGCGCAAGGCACCAAGGGTCTTGACGATCTCGGGGTGCAGGTCGTGGATGCCAGTATCGAAGGCAGCCTGCTCGCCAGCCTCGCGCACGCGCTGCTGAACCAGGTCGGCAGCCTTGTGATACATCTCCTCGATGCGGGCAGGGTGAATGCGGCCGTCGGCGATGAGGTTCTCGAGGGCGACACGGGCGGTCTCACGACGGACCGGGTCGAAGCTCGAAAGAACGACGGTCTCGGGCGTGTCGTCGATCACGAGGTTGACGCCGGAAACCTGCTCGAAGGTGCGGATGTTGCGACCCTCGCGACCGATAATACGGCCCTTGAGGTCATCAGAGGGAATGTGCACGGAGGTAACGGTGACCTCGGCAGTGTGGTCGGCAGCGCAGCGCTGAATCGCCAGGGACAGAATCTCCTGGGCGGTCTTGTGGCACTCGGCGCGAACCTGCTGCTCGGACTCGCGAATGATCGTGGCGGCCTCGTGGGTGACCTCGCCGCGAACCTTATCGAGGAGCTCCTTGTGGGCATCCTCGCGGGTAAGGTCGGCGATACGCTCGAGCTCGGAGGTCTGCTTTGCGCAGAGCTCCTCGAGCTCACGGGAGCGCTTCTCGACCTGACCGGCCTGACTGGACAGCTGATGCTCGCGCTTGTCGAGGGCGTCGTTGCGGCGATCGAGCGACTCCTCGCGCTGCATCACGCGGTTCTCGAGCGTACGAATCTCGCTCTTACGCTGCTTGTCCTCGGCCTCGGCGGCCTGCTTGTTCTTGATGATCTCCTCTTTAGCCTCGAGCAGAGCCTCTTTTTTGAGGGTCTCGGCCTGACGCTTTGCATCGCCGATCAGGGACTCAGCCTGTGCGTGTGCCGACTGGATCTTTTCGTCGGCCTCGTGAAGACTACCCTGCTTGGCGGTGCGCATGTAGGCAATGGCGGCGATGGCACCTAAAACGATGCCAACGAGCGCTGCGATGATGGGCATGCTCACTCCTTTTTATGGATTCGTTACACAACAAAGCGAACCGTCCTTACGAACGGCTCGCGACATTTGAGTAATATGGGCGCAGCTTATGCGGGTCGGATACAGATAAACATATAAACAAACTCATCACAGATGAGCACATATCACAAAGCAAATGACAGTGTTTATCGTACGTTGAACCACAACAACTGTCAAATAAATGGCCCCAGTACGGCGGCTAAAACGCGGTGAACGGCAGGACCACAAAACGCATACGCCTAAACCGCACATTCCTCGCATTCGGCATCGAGACGTGCCTTAACGGCATCGGCGGCGATGTGATACGAGAAGCCCTTGCCCATCAAAAACCGAACCAGTTTTTCGAATCCGCGCGTCTCTGGAACACGCCGCTTGGCGAGCAGGGCTGACGCACGCGCCAAATCGTCTTCGACGGCAAAATAATCCTCGGGATAACCGGGAATGTCATCGAGCACAACATGACGTCGCTTGAGCTCGGTCTCGATTTTGCGCTGTCCCCAACCGCGCCGCTTGCGTTCCTCGATAAAGTACGAGCAAAAGCGGTTCTCGTCTAAAAAGCGATACTCGGTGGCGCGCTCGACGGCGAAATCAATCGCGGGCTGGCGAAAGCCGTAGCGAGCCAACTTGTCACGGACCTCACCCGTCGCATGGTCGCGGCGCGATAACATCTCGGTCACCATGGTAAGTGCACATTTACGCTCGATGAGCTGCACCGCCTCACGAAAGTTGTCCCAATCACAGGGAAGATCGGGGCGGTTTTTGACATACAGCCGCGCGACCCGCACGGGAATCCAAATGGACCGCTCAAAACCGCCCTCAAGCTCACAATCGATATGTGCGCAAGGCTTTTTGGACGCATACCCGCTCGAGAACGAGGAGGCCGCCTTCTTATCGGGAAAGACGACCGTGGCCTCGGTCACCGTATACGACATGAGCGTAACCGCTACTCGTCGTCATCATCGAGCATGGCGGAACCATCGATGGCGTAAAGCTCGTCAAACTCCTCAGGCGCAGGCTGATCGGTCAGCTCGACCTCGGACGGAGCATCGTCATCAAACTCAAGCCCGCAGGCAAGGCGGACCTTATGCTCAATCTCATCGGCGCAATCGGGGTGTTCGCGCAGGAAAGCCTTGGCGGCCTCGCGACCGTTGCCGAGCTTGTCCTCGCCATAGGCAAACCAGGAGCCCATCTTCTTGCAGATGCCGCACTCGACAGCCATGTCCAGAATCGAGCCCTCCTTAGAGATGCCCGTACCGTACATAATGTCGAACTCAGCAGAACGGAACGGAGCTGCCACCTTGTTCTTAACGACCTTAGCGCGCACGCGGTTACCGATAACCTCGTCCTTAAGCTTAATGCTATCGATACGGCGAATATCGATACGCACCGAAGAGAAGAATTTAAGGGCGCGGCCGCCCGTCGTGGTCTCGGGGTTGCCGAACATGACGCCGATCTTCTCACGCAGCTGGTTAATGAAGATGCACGTCGTGTTGGACTTAGACAGCGAGCCGGCGAGCTTGCGGAGCGCTTGGCTCATCAGGCGAGCCTGAAGACCGACCGTAGTGTCGCCGATTTCTCCCTCGATCTCGGCACGCGGGGTCAGCGCGGCGACGGAGTCAACAACGATGGCATCGATGGCGCCGGAACGCACGAGCATGTCAACAATCTCGAGCGCCTGCTCGCCCGTATCGGGCTGAGAAATGAGCACCTCGTCGATATCCACGCCGATACGCGCGGCATACGTGGGATCGAGCGCATGCTCGGCATCGATAAATGCCACAACGCCACCCATTGCCTGGGCCTCGGCCAGGATCTCGAGCGAAAGCGTCGTCTTACCGGAGGACTCAGGACCGTAAATCTCGACGATACGGCCACGCGGCACGCCGCCGATACCCAGCGCGGCATCGAGTGCCAGAGCGCCCGTAGGGATGGCCTCGACCTCGAGCTCGGGGCCACCGTCGCCGTACCTCATGATGGAACCCTGGCCGAATTTCTTCTCGATCTCAGCCTTGGTGGTGGCGATCATCTCATCGCGCTCTTTACCCGTCGTGCGAGCATGAACGGTACGTACGGGACCTGAATTCTTGGCCATGAATAGCCCTCCTCTTAACAACCTGCATCGATAATAAACGAACGGCTGTTCGTGGTCAACCGTTCAGATAAATCATATGCAGCCGACCTTTCCAAAACCCAACCAAAAGCCGACCAAACACTGACCAAATGCTTGACCATAAAGGGCCAAATAAGAACAAGGCAGGCAAAAATACACCTAAGAACAGCACAAACGCTAAATTCTTCTGAGGTCCCCATCTCCACAATTAAGGGGCCCTAAGGCCCCTTAAACCACGTCTATTCCATAGAATTGAGCACGCGGACAATGCGCTCCAAGGCCTCCGCGACCGCATGGGCACGAACGCACGACCGATCGCCCTCGTAATGACAGCGCGCAGACTCGACAACCGGCGCTCCCCCATCGGCCGCGCGATACGCC
>CAJMRZ010000004.1 GCA_905215945.1 uncultured bacterium
TGCACCTGCTCGACTGCGCGCGGCATGCTCTCGATGATGAGCGCAGGATCGAGCGCACGGCCGCCCGCAACACGCTCGCACTCAAGCAACTCAAGCGACGAGGCAATTGCCTGTTCGCCACCGGAGACAGCTACATATCCCATGATTCAACCTCCCTGCAAGCGCTAGAACGGGGAACGGAAACGATATGACCAAACCCGTCCACAAACATCAAGTCGATACCGCAGGGGAACTCGTCCAGGCGCGCGATACGCGAGCGCAAGACGTCGCCGCGATCGCACGAGAAGTGCGAAGTGCCGTCAACGCCGGGGCCAGTGAGCTCCCAGGAGCTCTTGTCACACGCGTGCGAAGCGGAGCCGACGCGCAAACCCTGCGCGTCCAGCCCCAGGAGCACCGAGCACTCGACGATAGCCGTCGCGCCGCGATGCGGCTGTTCAAGCGTCCCTGCCGTAAGCGCAGCGATTGCACTCGCCGCGCCCTCATCCCGAAAAGCCTCCGGAACGATCACGCACGCAGCTTCGCTCGGCGCCGCAGGAGTCACGTGCGTTCGGCTCGCAATCTGCCGGGCAGCGCGCACAAAGCCCGTAGTCGCCATGCAAAAAGTCGTACCGCTATCGAGCAGCATGTCCGCCAGCATCAACGTCGCGGGGAATAGCCCGCAACGCTCAGCCTCCGCCCCATAGGCGTCCGTAATGGAGAGGCGGCAAACTTCGCCGGGGCGCGCCATGCAATCCAGAACCGTACGAAACGTTCCCTGCAGCTCGAAGGCGCGCTCGTCAAGGGACGGGTCGCGATCGAAAACCTCATCCTGCTCGTTCATTTGACCACCGCCTGAACACTCATGTCCTGGCCAGACATCTCATCGAACTCGACACGCGACACATAGGTGCGAGCATCCTGCGCAGCCGTGCGCTCAAACATGGCAGCACGCGCCTCCTCGACGCGGCGCTCAAGTTCCGCCAGGCAGACCGGCGCCGGATCCATTGCATAAGCGGCATCAATCACCGCAAGCGCGCGAGCGTGCGCGGCGTCGGCTCCCATAAGCACACCCAGACCATCAGCATCACCAATGCGCACGCGGCTCTCGGTAACAAGCACCTCGGTCAAGTAAAAACGGGTATTGCGAGCCGTCTCGCGCACCTGAGTCATCACAAGCCCCTGATGCGCAGGTACGATATCTTCAGGCGACAGCTCGGCCTCGACCAGCCTCTCGAGTTCGAGCGCAAGCGCAGGGCCGCCCTCAACCAGAACCTCGGTTCTCTCTCTTCTTGTTAGCATGCAAATCTTTCCTTAGTTATCGGAATCGATGATGTAGCGGCGGCGCAGGCGAACCGAAATGTATTCGAGCGCAAAGGACACCGCCAGGCACACGTAGACAATCACGCCGACTTCGTGCAGGTTGTAGTAGTAGTTGCCCGCCTGATACAGCTGGAAGCCGATACCGCCCGCGCCCGCGAAGGCGCCCACGGCCACCGCGTTGGCGAAATTGATCTCAAAGCGAATGAATGTCCACGAGAGCAGCTTGGTAATGGTTGCCGGACAGATAGCCTGGAACACGATCTGCCAGAAGCTCGCGCCACTCGCGGAGAGCGCCTCGATCACATTGACATCGATTTCTTCGAACGATTCGGAATAGCTCTTGGTGAGGTAG
Organism: uncultured bacterium; assembly: GCA_905215945.1. Classification (GTDB taxonomy): domain Bacteria; phylum Actinomycetota; class Coriobacteriia; order Coriobacteriales; family Coriobacteriaceae; genus Collinsella. The sequence continues at coordinate 1,652 of CAJMRZ010000004.1, forward strand.
GCGATGGAGTGGAAGGAAATCCCCAGCACCGCTGCCTCGGATCCAAGGCCGATGGCCACGGTGAAAACGAGCACCCACAGGATCGTCGGGATCGCTCGAATAACGGCAACAAACCCTTTAACCACGTTGGAAACGAGTGGACTCGAGAGGTTCTCGGATGCCGCCAGCGCCAAGAAAAACGAGATGATGGCCGAGATGATGGTGCACAGCACGGTGACCGCGATGGTCACCAGTGTGCTCTCGGCAACCTTTGACCACGTAAAATGCGCGGCTCCAAGCGGCGGATCCAGCGCTGGCTGAAACATCATGGCGCAAAAGTCAGACCAGGTTTGGGCAACAGCGCGGTCAAGGTCAACCGTGCCAAAATCCATACGCACAAACGTTATGACCGTCAAGAGGCACAGAATGCCCAGCGTAAGTACGACAGAATAGTTGCGCCCCCGGCGAGACACGAGACGAATATGCCCAGCGTGCGAACGCTCGATCGCACCGGCCGTGGCGGGAGTCAGCTCAAAAGTATCCATTAGATCATCGACCTTCTTGCTGCGTTGGAAATCGCCTCGACCACGAGCACCAAAACAATGGTCACGAGAATCACGAGGCCGGCGCAGTCATAGCGAAAAGACGCGTAGTACAGGTTAAAGGCAAAGCCGATACCCGTACCGGTAAGCAGGCCCACCAACGTGGCCTCGCGAATATTGGTCTCGACCATATAGAGCGTCCAGCTCATAAGCTCCGCCACGGCAAGCGGCAGACCCGCCTGAAAGACAATCTGCCAAAAGCTTGCTCCGCAGCTGCGCAACGCCTCGATGGGACCGCAAGGAATTTCGTCGAGCGTGTCCAGAAAAAAGCGCGTGATCTGGCCAAACGTCGCCAAAAAGAGCGCGAGGAAGCCCGTGAACTCGTTTTGCTTGAACGAAAGGAGCAACAGCAGCGCCCATGCGATCATGGGAACATTGCGAAAGATATTAGCGAAGATGCGAATGACACCGCGCACGATGCCATTTTCGACACCGACGCTCGAGCAGCCCAGCACCGCAAGAACGATACCCAGCAAGGCCGCGAGCATCGTAGCGGCGATGGAATCGAACACCGTCGAAACCACCTGCGCGGCAATCATGCCCAGCTGTCCCAACGACGATGCCGTGGGGCAAAAGTTCTGCAGCATCCATGCAAGAGCAGCAGGTACCGAACCCAGGGCATATCCAAAGCTGAAGTCGCTGACAAGCGATGCCCCCTCGGCAACCAAGACAATGGCCGCGACCGCTGCGAGCGTGCGAAGCTGACGCCGTCTAAACCAGCCCAAATCGGGGGCTTTCCCCGCTTTCACATTGCTAAAAGAGCCTGTGGACATGGCGCCGCACTCCCCCGCGTTCATTGCAAGGCTCCAGAAGGAGCAGCAGAGGCCATACCAACGGATGCAAGCGCCGAGCCGACGATCGGCTCGGCAAGAGGAACGCAAATACGGCCTTCTTCGTCGTCACCGTAAATGGTGGCGATCGTCTGGGGCGTGAGCTCGGCAGGGGCGCCCTCGAACACCTTCTCGCCCGCACGCAGGCCCACGATACGGTCGGAGAACTCAAGCGCCATATCCACCTGATGCAGGTTGACGATACAGGTAATGCCATGTTGACGAGTTACGCGGCGCAGGTGTTCCATAACAGCACGGCTGCTTTTGGGGTCAAGGCTCGCAATCGGCTCGTCGCACAGGATGATGCGCGGGTCTTGAATGAGCGAACGGGCAATACCCACGCGCTGCTTCTGGCCGCCCGAAAGCTGGTCGGCGCGACGATAGGCAAACTCGCCCAGGCCAACCTCGTCAAGCAGCTCGAACGCACGGAGTTTCTCACCCTCGCTGTACAGGCCCAACGATCCAGCCACAGCCCCCTTGTAGCCCAGGCGACCATGCAGCACGTTTTGAATAGCCGTGAGACGATACACCAGATTGTAGTTCTGGAAGATCATGGCGATCTGCGTGCGCACGCCGCGCAGCTTGTTGCGGCGCAGATGCGTGATGTCCTGGCCGTTAAAAACAACCGAACCCTCCGTGGGCTCGATAAGGCGATTGATACAGCGCAAAAAGGTCGACTTGCCGGCGCCCGAAGGGCCGATCACCGTAACTAACTCTCCCTCGCCGCAGGTAAAATCCACACCCGAAAGCGCGTGGTGCTGTTCTTGAGACCCTCGTTTGCCCTCATAGCTTTTGGTCAAACCGCTCACCTGCAAAAGAGGCTGTGCGTTCTGTGGCATTCCCATGCCCTCCCATCAACGTCGAGGCCGGACGCAGACATTCGCGTCCGGCCCGTTTTGGCAGCGGCGAATCGTCTACGCGATGCCGCTCATCTACACGCACACGTGCAGGGACATGTATTAGTCAAGCGCACGAATGGGGTCGTACCAGGAGTCCTCAACCGCAATGAAGCCAGCAGTGTCGCCCAAGCTCCAAACGGCACCGGTGTCCTCTTTATCCTCAGGGGCAAAGAGCAGCTCGTCCTCAGAGGTCTCCTTGGAGGTCAGTCCCTTGACGAGCTTGTCGATGATTTCCTGAGGAACCTTCTCGGTATTGACGGCGATGGGACCGTTGAGGACCGGTGTGGACTGGATGATGCCGAACTTCTTGCCCTGGACGCGGTCGAAGGGCTGGGGAGCGTCGGCCTTGACGGAGTAGACGGAACCGGCAGCATTCACGGCGTCGCGCTCGCCCTCGGGAACGTCAAGGTAGGTGTCGACGTCGACATCGTCAAAAGCGGCGACGTCGGCATCCCCCTGCAGCAAGTTGACGGCAGAACCGGGGTGGGAGTTGCCAAAGAGCACCTGGGAGAAGAAGCCCGGGGTGCTAAGCTCGTCGGCAGACTTCACATCGTCCGGGAACGCCTTCATGATGGCATTGCAGGGAACCTTGAAGCCGGAGGTGGAGGTGGCGGAGACAAAGCTCATACGCTTGCCCTTGATGTTCTTGATGGAATAGCCGGTCTCCTCGGCGCTATCCGCATAGGTGCTCATCTCGGCCTCGGGCACGCAGATGCGGCTGTAGTACTTAGCGCCGTCGAGCTTGCCGTCGGTGTCGGAGGTGGTCACGAGAGGAAGCACCTTGCTGTTCTTCTTCTGCGCCTGAATGAAGCCCTCGGCACCCATGTTGGCCAGCTGGGCCTTGCCGGAAGCGATGGCCTCGATAGCAACGTTGTAGTCGGTGGTGGTCATGAGCTCGACCTTGACGCCGGCATACTTCTCGAGGACTTTGCCAAACTCCTCTCGGCCCGCGTCGAACTCGGAGCTGGACTCATTGGGCAACCAGACCATAGTGAGTTTATCGATGGAAGCAGCATCCGAGCCAGCGGTCGCCGCACCACCCTTACCGGCGACGCTGCCGCAACCGACGAGACCGAGGCCGAGCGTCACAGCGCTTGCGCCAAAAAGACCCAAGAAGGATCGACGGGAAATTTGCTTGTCCTTGATATCTGCCACAATCTTCTCCTTACAGCTCAAGAATGCACCGGAGGGACTGGGGGTTCTGTTTGTCCCGTCCGGCGATGACGTGGTAGATATTAGGGTTGTGGACAAGCCGTTTTTCGATCAACGACAATCGCTTGTCGTATGCTTGCGCGAAGATGCGGGGACATGACGCGAACCGTAGGCACTTATTAATAGAAACGCCCCGTCGTAAGCTTAAGAACAGGCAAAAATCAGGTAATAGACCAGTTTTGTCAGCCTCTTGGCAGCCGCTTATAGAAAAAGTTTGCGGGCGTTATCCCAAGCGGCTTGAGCGATTGCTTCGGCGCTCTCCCCCATACGGTCGACACGGTCATTGACCAGCGCATTTGCCGTGATGGATATCATCGCAGGCTCGCATTCCAGGCCACGGATGGGTTCGGGCGCCATGTACGGGCAGTCCGTCTCGAACAAAATGCGATCGAGCGGGGTTGCCGCGAATGCCTCGCGAACCTCGTCGTTACGCTTAAAGGTCGCCGCGCCGCCATAGGCGATGTAGCAACCCAGGTCCACAAAGCGCTCCATCGTGGCGCGGTCCTCACCAAAGCAGTGCAGCACGCAGCCGGCCTGGGGCACGCCCACCTCGCGCAGCACGTTGTACGCATCCACGTGCGAGGTACGCCCCTCGTCCGCGTCTTCGTGACGCAGATGCAGCTCTACCGGCACGTTGCGGCGCACGGCGACCTCGAGTTGGCGTGCCATGCAGTCGATCTGCACGCTGTGAGGCGCCGGCGCGATGTCGTCGTCATAGTCCATGTGGTAGTCCAGGCCGATCTCGCCAATACCGACGCATAAGGGGTCGTCGAGCGCGGCAACAACCTGTGCATGAATGTCCTCGGTGTAGTCAGGAGCGCCATACGGATGCACACCGGCAAGATACTTAACCTGCGGGATATCCTGCATCGGCAGAATCTCGCGCGTCAGCCAATCGCTATAGTCCGTCACGCTGCGCTTATCGGCGATGGGATCGAAGATCGTCACCAACAAATCGACGCCTGCGGCCTTGGCACGCACGAGCGTCTCGGGTACCTCCTTGCCCCAAAACGAGAGCAGGTGCGCATGCGTATCGGCAAGCGGCGCCAGCGGTACCGGACAAGCAACCGTTTTCTTTTTCTTGGTAAACGTCACGCGCTCGGCATTAAGCGTCATGGATTAGCTCCTGGGCCAGACGGACAAAGTCAGCAACATCAAGCGTCTCGGCGCGCGTGGTGGGTGCAATACCGCAAGCCTCAAAGGCAGCATCGAGCACGTCCTTGGCAAAGCCGTTGGCGCTCATGGAATTGCGGATGGTCTTACGGCGCTGGGCAAATGCAGCATCAATCACGCGGGCCACAAACTCGCGATCGAGTCCTTCGGGCACCACGCCGTCAACACGGTCGATGCGCACCACGGCAGAGTCCACGTGCGGCGCCGGCATAAAGCAGCGCGGCGGCACCTCAAAACGCCCCGTCACCTGCGCATACAGGCCAAGTTTTGCCGTGTAGCCGCCATAAGACTTGTTGCCGGGCGTCGCGGCAATACGATCGGCGACTTCCTTTTGCACCATAACCACGGCGCGCTTGAGCGCGGGCATCGTCTGGAAGAACTGCAAAATGATCGTCGCCGCCACGTTATAGGGCAGATTTGCGACAAACACCGTGGGCTCGCCACCGGCAGTCTGCTCAACCTGCTCCGGCGTCACCTTAAGCGCATCGCCCATGATAAAGCGGAAGTTGGCATAGTCGGCAGCGTGAGCATCGAGCACCGGCTCGAGCTCGGGGTCGGCCTCGATCGACGTGACGCATGCCGCCTCTTGCAGCAGGGCCAGCGTCAGCGTGCCGCAACCCGGGCCGACCTCGAGCACGCGCTCATCGCCCGCAAGCTCAGCGAGCTCGCAAATGCGCTCAATCACATGGTTGTCGATCAGGAAGTTCTGGCCTAGGCGATGCTTGGTCGCAAGGCCAAACTCCTCCAGCAGCTCCCTTGTTGCTGTTGGGTTTGCCAAAGGCGAAGTTGTCATAGGTGCCTCCTTAACATGATGGCGGCGTCTTGAAACAAAAGGGCATGGACCGTGGCGGCCATGCCCTTACAGCTAAACTGCAAATTGCCGATATGGCGCTCGCGCGGTCTTTACGCCAGACGCGGGAACAGCGGATCGCCCTTCTCGACGGGCTGACCACCGGCAAGCAGACCCCAGGCACAGATACCCTTGAGGTCGTCGCTCGCGGCCTCGTCCTCGCAGGACAGGCGGCGCAGGGCCTCGGCAGAAGTCTGAGGCATGAGCGGCATCAGCAGGTGGGCGGCAATGCGGATGGCCTCGAGCAGGTTGTAGATCACAAACGCCAGCTCGTCAGCCTTGGCCTCGTCCTTGGCAAGCGCCCAGGGCTCGGAGTCCTCGATGTAGTGGTTGGCGGCATGGATGAGCTCCATGACCTCGTCCTTGGCTCCGCCGTAATCGAGCACGTCCATCTTGGCCATGTAGCGCTCGACCAGACCATCGGCGATCTTTGCCAGCGGGTTGTCGAACGCATCGAACGATGCGGGCTTGGCGGGCGCGCAACCATCAAAGTACTTGCCGCTCATGTTGAGCGAACGCGAGATAAGGTTGCCCCAGCTGTTGGCCAGGTCGGCGTTGTAGACCTGCTCCATGCGATCGAAGCTGATGGCACCGTCGGTGCCGGGGACGACGTCGGTCATGAAGTAGTAGCGATAGCCCTCGACGCCCAACATGTCGATAACGTCCTGCGGAGCGATGGCGTTGCCGCGGCTCTTGGACATCTTCTCGGCCTTGCCGGTCTCGGCATTGCGCACGGTCAGGAAGCCGTGGGCAAAGACGTGCTCGGGCAGGGCCTCGCCGATGGCCATGAGCATGGCGGGCCAAATGACGCAGTGGAAGCGGATGATGTCCTTACCCACGATATGGAACTGCGCGGGCCAGCGATAGGCCAGCTCGGCACGGGCCTCGTCGGTGTCGACACCGTAGCCGACGGCCGTCATATAGTTGAGCAGCGCATCGAACCACACGTAGGTCACGTGACCCTCGTCAAACGGGACCTGAATGCCCCAGTCAAAGCTCGTACGGCTCACGGAAAGGTCGTTAAGGCCGCCCTCGACAAAGCTGCGAACCTCGTTCATGCGGAACGCAGGCTCGACAAAGTCGGGGTGCTCGTCATAGAGCTTGAGCAACTTGTCCTGGAAGGCGGAAAGCTTAAAGAAGTAGGACTCCTCCTGCACGCGCTCAAGCGGACGGTGGCAGTCGGGGCACAGGTGCTGACCGACGCTGCCGTACTCCTCGTCGCCCTTCTGGACCTGCGTATCAGTGAAGTAGGTCTCGTCAGGCACGCAATACCAGCCGTCGTAGCTGCCCTTATACAGGTAACCGGACTCCTTCATGCGCTCCCACAGGTACTGCACGGCATGATGCTGGCGCGGCTCGGTGGTGCGGATGAAGTCGTCGTTGGAAATCTCGAGCTTGTTCCAAAGCTCCTTGAAGTGCGGGGCCTGGCTGTCAGTCCACTCCTGCGGCGTCATGCCATGCTTGGCTGCGGCCTCGGCGACCTTCTCGCCGTGCTCGTCCATGCCGGTCAGGAACTTGACGTTATAGCCGGCTGAGCGGCGATAGCGAGCCTGAACATCGGCGATGATGGTGGAATAAGCCGTGCCCAGGTGCGGATCGGCGTTGACGTAGTAGATGGGCGTCGTGATAAAGAACGAAGGCTTGCTTTGATCCATGGGGTTTGTCCTCCAGAAAAACGTTGCATACAGGGGATGATTCTAGCGCAAGGGCTGGATATCCTCCATCTATTGCATATCGAGCACCATGGCATAGACATCGCGCTTGCGGCGCGAATACTTCTGAGACAGGCGCTTGGCCACCGCAGAGGCGGGCTCCCCCTCCTCGAGCGCGGAGCGGATATCCTCGCGCAGGGCCTCGTCGGGATCCGCTGCCGCGGCGCCAACCGGCACGATGCCGGTCTCCTCGTCCTCGCTCGGCGGCGCGATGACGAGCGCAATCTCGCCCTTTACCTCGCCGCGAGCACGCAGCTCCTCGGCGAGCTGGGCAGCGGGCCCGCGCAAGACCTCCTCGTGCAGCTTGGTGAGTTCGCGGCAGACGGCAACCTCACGCTGGGGAAAAACCTCTGCCACGGCCTCGAGCGTCACCACGATGCGATGTGGAGACTCGTAGAAGATGAGTGCGCCGGGAACCACGGCAAGGCGCTGCAAACGGCGCACGCGGTCGCCGTGTTTTCGGCCCAAAAAGCCCTCGAAGAAAAAATGCTCGCAGGGAATGCCGGACGAAACGAGCGCCGTGACGCAAGCAGAGGGCCCGGGAATAACTTCGACGGGCACATCGGCCTCACGTGCCGCCTCGACCAGCGCTTGGCCGGGATCGGACACGCTCGGCATGCCGGCGTCCGAGGCAAAGGCGAGGGTCTCCCCCGCCAGCAGACGGTCGACCAGGCCGGCGGCGCGGCTGGCGATCACATTCTCGTCGCAACGGACAAGCGGCTTGGAAATGCCCAGGTGCATCAGCAGCTTTGACGTCACACGCGTGTCTTCGCAGCAGATGGCATCGGCGGCGGCAAACGCCTCGCCAACGCGCGGGGACAGGTCGCCCAGGTTGCCGATGGGCGTGCCGACCACATAGAGTTTGCCCGTATGGGCGCTGTTTTGCGTCATATTAACCTATTCAATCATGCCGCGCTCGAGCGTACCGAGCGCCGCGCGGGCGTCCCATGCTGCAATGCGCTTCTCGGTCTTCCACGTTTGGAAGAACCAGCCGGCAGCCGGCGCAAACGAAGCCAGCTGATTGGCGATAAACACGCGCTCGTAGGCATTGCGGCCCTCGGGCGTAACCGACGAGTTGGCAAAGATCGCCGCGCCCGACCATTCGCCCACCAGCACGGGGAACCCAGTCGAAATCGCTTCTTTAAGCTCGCGCTTGTTACGGGAAATCGCCGTCGTCAGCCCGCGGGGGCTCGTGATATCGAGCGCATACTCGTCGCGGTAATGGTACAGGTGAAGGTCCATGTAGACGTTCTTGTACTTGGCGCCGCGCATAAAATGCTTCCACTCGCTGGGATGCCCCGAAGACGAGAAGACGACGATCTTATCCTCGGGCATATACGAACGGACGAGCTCGTAGGCATCGCGATAGAAATTGCGCAGGTAGTGAGCCGGAATGCCATCCGTCATGGCAAAGAGACTCTTGCGGACACTCATCTGCGGCGTATCCAGCAGCTCAATGCCCAGCAGGCTCTCGGCCTCGCCGTAACGCTCGGCCAAGCGCTCGAGCACGTCGAGTGCGACATGGCGGCCGTTAGTGGACGAATGCCACTCGGCAACAGCCTCCGGCGTGGCGGGCGAATCGTTGGAATCGCCCTGACCACCGGGCACAGTCGCCAGGTCAAGCAGCACGCGAATGTTGTACTTGGCAGCCCACTCAATCGCGCGGTCGATGTAATCGACAACCGAGATGTAGGACGCATCGGACTCCTGCGAGCCAAAGGCATACCAGGGCACCGGCAGACGCACGGCATTGAGACCGATCTGCGCCATGCGACGGAAATCGTCCTCGCTCACAAACGTCTCGTAATGACGGCGCATGCGCTCGTTATAGGCGGCGGTGCCCATGGCCTCCTGCAGCTCGGCCGCGTTGGATGCACCGGTCGCCGCGTATAGCGACGGGGTCACCCAAGGCTCCGGAATAAACCAGCCAGAGAGATTAACGCCGAGTATCCTCTCCATCACTGCCCCCTTCGGATCATGCAGGTCGAACCCGCATCGTATTGCATAGGATAAGTATCGTTTTGAGTATACCCGCGTGTGCGGACAGGCGACCGAACGGTCTGCAAAGTGACGCGAAAGTGGGAGGAATGTCTGAGCGGGCGGGCCCGAGCTAGTGCGCCAAGATGTGCACGCACGTCGGAAGCAAGCGCCGGAAAGCGCACCCCGCTCTAAAGCCCAATTCTGGGATGCATTTTTCGCGGAACTCTACATAAAAAAAAGGACCCCTTTGCAGAGGTCCTAGTCAATTCAAGGTGGCGGGGAAGGGAATCGAACCCCTGACACGAGGATTTTCAGTCCTCTGCTCTACCAACTGAGCTACCCAGCCATTTGAGGTGTGCCTTGTTTCAAGGCTTGATTAGTATAACCAAGGACGCGTTCCGGTCAACCGAGAATTTTAAAAAAGTTTTTGAGCACAGCCTCGGTTCTATAAATCGGCACGTCAGAGGCATCAGCCGGCAGCAAGAAGTTTTTCGCTCAGTCCCTTAAGCCGGCACGCGTTGGAGAGCAGGGGTCGAAACAATGATTGAAGGGCGCTCTAGTGCGGCCCAGGCGCCGGGGCAGGAGCACATACGCCAGGGACGTACGTTTTCGTAGCATACGAGGACATAGCCGCGCGCATCGATGAAGGCGATGTCGATGGGATAGGCCATAAAACACGTATGGACCGAAGAGCAGCGTGGAAATGCCATGACGAGCGGCAGACCGTTGGCGGCAACCGGACACCGTCCCAGCATGCCACGCAGGCGCACGGCAAACGACTCCGCCACCGCAAACTCGGCCGGCGTCCAACCCAGCCTGTTGAGTGCCCGCGCGTAGGCGATGTAGGACGAGACCGCGGTCACATGACCACCCCCGGACGCCATGGATCGACCGTCACCGCGCGCTCGTGCGACAACGTTGTCGGCGCCCCCAGCGAAACGCCAGCGATGCTGAGAGAAGTCGGCCACGGCTCATAGTGCATGGTGCAGGTGTAGGTCCTAAACGTACCGGATAGGGAGAGCAGGCCACCATCCGATGCCTTCGCGCCTTGCTCGCTCGACACTTCGATCCGCAAGTCATAGCCTTCCATGGCATTCAGAATTTGAGTCTGAACCGTCGCCGAGGCATCGGCAGAGCTTTCGTCGCCCTCCCCCTCCGACGCCACGGCGTGCGCCAACACGATGTCGGGTACCACGCGGTCGAAGCGCGCGACAGCGCTGGCAAAGATCATGACGTTGTACACGATGAGTGCCAGCACCAGCAAAACGGGCGTAACCACCGCCATCTCCACCGTCGCTTGGGCGCGCTCCTCGCGCAGACGCATGCGGATACTCATTACGACCCACCGCCCAGAGCGCCAACCAGCGTGGCAACATCGACGGTGAGTGGGATGGAGCCGCCGCCGGGCAGAGGAATCTCCGCAAGCGTGAACACCGTACCGCTAATGGTGCGTTCGACTTGATATTCCAACGCCTCGCAAAGCGCCTTGGGATCGGTCACGCCCAACGGAATACTTCGCAGCTTGTCTTGCGCTTGAGAGAGACCAGCAATGTCAGACCCCGGGCTCTTAATGACGTTGGCGGAATCGGTCAGCACTGGCTTTCGCAGGCGCAAGTCGCACGGTTCCAGACCCAACGCCGCCATGGACGCCGAAACGGTATCGCCGAGCCACGATGCGATGGAACCCAACGCGCCGCTGCCCCCTCCTAGGCCTTTAATCATCTCGTCCATAAGTTCGTCGGCCGAACCTTGGATATCACCGTATCCTACGAGCAGCCGTCCCCAAACATCCATGACGCCGTCGAGCACGCCGGCAACGCCGCCCGAGCGTTCCTTCAATGTCGAGAAAAATCGCGAAAGCACGTTGTTTTGCGCCGTCGCCTCATCGGGTGCCAACACCGCGGCAGAGATAGCACCGCGATCGCCGAGCCTGACTGCCGTGCTAAACGAAGAGTTGAGCTCATCGGGGCTCGAGATGGCACCCGAAACCGCAAGGGCAACTACGCCGTTGCGACCGGGCGGAGCGATACGCGGACGCTCGCCCGAAAGCGCTTTGATGGCCTGGTCAAACGCATTGCTCGCACGGTCGGTCTCGTCTTCGGTCTGACGTTCGAGCTCGAGCTCTTTGTTGCGGCATTCGACGTAGTCTTCCAGGGCGTCTTTAAACTTGTCAAAGTGATACTCGAAGCCGTTTTCGATAGAGGTTGAAGGCGCCGCAACAGCACCAAGCGACGAAACGCCAAAATGGCATTTGCTGCATTTATCCTGTCCATCGTAATCGGCAACCGAAGCAAATCCGCTCGGCGTCCCTTTCTTATAGTTAGGGCAGGTCGTCCCGTAATGCAGATACGCCTTGTCATCGTTCACGCTCGTCGGCCACACCGCATCGGTATAGAGCTCCGTCGCCCGAACCTCATCAGAGTTGCGCGGCAACAGTGGAATATAGGAGGAAACCCTGTCTCCGTTCTCGGTTATATATGCCCGATCGACCTCCGCACTCGCATAGGTATAAAACGCCTTACGCGCCGCAGACTCTGCCCTCATCTCGACACTCGAGCCGTGGGGCTTCTCATTTGTCAGACGCCAATGGTAGTAGTCCTTCGCGCGATCAAGGGCAACTTGAGGCTCCCACGTAACGCTCGAAGCGTAATGCGGATTTTGAACACCGGAGAGATCCGTTAGGCTTTTCGCGCGCTCCCACATACACGAACAGCTGCCGACCGAACCTTTATCCGATCCACCGCAATCCGCTAGCCAGGCACGCTCCTTTGCCTTCGCCGTCTCCTCCGATGCTTTTTGTAGCTCCTCGGCCGCGCGCTCCAGATCTTCCGACGCATCTTTAATGGCATCGGTCGAGATCTCGGAACCCTCGAGCGCAACAAAATCAGACTCGGATGTCCTGGGCACGGCAAGCGCCGTACCGGTATAGGTCACACTATCGGTATCCTGCGCCGACACCGCCTGCGTGGCACGCGCGGCGATCAGATACGGCAGAGCCGTCTCGATTTTCTGTAAGCCTTCCGATGCGCTTTTGGCAAACTTGTTGCGCGTTTTAATGATCTCAATCCCGGTGTCGACCATATTGCCGGCAACTGGTTCGGCACCCGGGATGAGGATGGCGACCAGGCCCGTCCCGATTGTGGCAAACCCCGCCAGCCCCAGACTCAAGATGCTCGCATCAACCACCGTGGCAGCCGTGTGATAGGACGACACTACGTTGGCACCCGCCAGCGCGCCGCTATCGGCCGCCACCTGGGTGTCTCCGGCGCGCGACATGCTCCATATCGCCGCGGTCGACGAAAACAACAACGTGAGCACCACTAGGATGACCACGGCAGAAGAAAGCGTGGTGTAGGCACCGTCTTCGATAAACAGGTCGATACCGGCGCGGCCCATAAAGCCGCCTCGCTTGCGATGGCAGCTCGGACGGCGCGTCAAAACGCATCTAGACCAGAAACGCTTAATCCCATGTAGCAATCCACGAATCATAATCTCCCTCCAGCCATTCGGGACGTGATTGATACGAGACATCGACCTTGAGCTCAACGTAGCCGCCCTCGGCGGTACCACCCATAACCTGCGCAAACGCACCGATCACAGGCAACGGCCTGACCTCGCCGGAAACGGACACGGACGAGACGCCACCCGCACCGGCCCGACCAAGCTCGATATTCCACGACAACGGCCCGCCGGCATGAAAGATCGAAACGTTGGGCACTGCGGCAAGCCGGCGGAGGGTGAACTCCTTAAGATCGTCGTCCTCCACCGTCGTCGTGGTCATGAGCCGCGCGGTCTCGGCGGCGGCAGACTCCATGACCGCGCGCGTATAGAGCAGGCACACCGGTTGCAGTGCGAGAAGGATGAGCGTCAGAAACGTCGGCAGCAAAAAAGCGGCCTCGACCGTAGACTGCGCCCGGTCCTCGCGCGCGATATCAATACAACGCAATGTCCTTAGCGCCCGCAGCGGCGTCGATAACCGACGTCGAGGCAACGCCATGGGATGCCGCCCGCTCAACCAGCGCCGCCAAGCGCCCATCGGTGCCAGCACGCCAAAGCCCCGCGATCGCCAGCACGATCGATAACAGCGCCACCGTGACGATGGCGTATTCCACAGTCGCTTGGGCAACCTCTTCACGCAGAACGCCATGCATTTCACGATCCCTCCTTTGAGCTTATTGTTTGCGGGACCAGGCGCACGGCGCGCAGACGACACGAAGCATCGCCGGTATCCGCGGCAACCGTCACCATATCGACCCAGCCGCGTCCGTCACGCACGATGGCGCCCCATACGTTGCCCTTAATATCGAGATAGCCGCTCAGGGCGAGCTGGGCCGTTGGCACCTCGCGGTAGGCGCGTAACATATCCGCCGCTGCCTCGGTCATCGGTCGGTCCTCGGACCATGCAAGCCGGACCGCAATCGCGTTGTCCTCAGGCGAATCCGTCGCAGTGCCAGACCGCTTGTCGAGCGTCCGCAGAAAGGTTTGCGCCGTGACAGCGACATCCGAATCGTCCGCATCTCGCATCTCATCTTTTTGAGTCGCCACCGCCGAATCTGAGCCCGAATCGAAGGCGGCCCCAGGACGCTGCTGCCGCGCGGCGTTAAGCCCCCAAAGCACCGCCGCTATCGCCACGGTCAGGCAAGCAAACACCAGCAGCACCCCGATGGGGCGCTCGCCCTCTACAGACTGTTGATGCCCTCGCTGATAGCGTTCCATAGATCTTGGACCTTGCCTTTAAATGCAACGATGGCAATAATCGCGATCACCACAAGCACGCCCACCAAAATGGCGTACTCGGTGGTACCCTGCGCGCTCTCCTCCCGCAACAGCTCCTTGGCATGCTGGCGAGCGCGGATCGCCCGGCAAAAAGCCCAGTTCCAAGCCTTGTCAGCAACTTCGACCATCGTGTTCATGTATTCCTCCCTACATCATCCCGCCTGCTCCCAGCAGCGGGCCCAATATGGACAGAAGCAACGCCGGCAAGATGAGCGTGCCGGTGGGAATCAGCAGCTTGACGGGCGCACGCTCGATCTCACGCTCGACCGCGGCGCGATGAGCCGCACGGATCTCGCGACTTTGAGCGGCCAGCGTCTCGGCAAGTGGGGCACCCAGGGCGAGCGCCTGCCCCACCGTGATGGCAAAGGTCTCGAGCGCTCGTACGTCCAGATCGCGCGCGGCGGCCAACAACTCGTCCTCACGCGTGCCCACGCCCACCTGCCACGCCATGCAGGCCCGCTCAAGGCGAAGAGCCAGCACTGACCGGCGGTTGGCGCAGAAAATCTCAAGCGCCGCATCAAACGAAAGACCGGCCGAAAGACCCAAGCGCACAACATCGATCATCTCGGACACTTCGCCGAGCGAAACTCGCGCCGGGCCGCCCGCTCCAACCGCGCCCTTCACTCGCGCGGTCAGGGCATCGACCACCGAGCGACCCGCGGCAGCGACCAGCACCGCCTCGCGCTTGCAGGCCCCTGCGATCTTGCGTGCATCCGCCCGATCCAAACCCGTCGCGATAAATACACTCAGGGCGCACAGGCAAGCCGCAACTGCAACTGGGGCGCTCATAGCTCCACCCTCATAATGCGCCGGATAACCACCAGGGCAACGGCGTTGAGGGCAAGACCCAGCACCACAGCGCCCGCGCCGGCAGGCGTCGCAAGACCGCGACGAAAATCTGCCGAAAGCAGCGCCAACACCGCGCACATGCCCGCCGGCATCGCCGCGACCATATGCGCCGACATGCGAGCCTGCGACGTCTTGACATCCAGGCGGCGCTTGAGCTCAATGCGCTCCCCTACCATGCTCGACGCCTCGGACAGCAAGTCGGCAAGCGGAGCGCCGGTGCGCTGTGACACCTTAAGCGCCAAGGTCACAAGCGAAAGACCGGGGGCGTCGATGCGCACGAGCAAGTCATCGAGCGCGTCGGTCGCCGAGATACCGCAATCGATCGCCGCCGCCACCCGCAAAAACTCGGTATGCACCGGTTCTTGCGCATGAGCGCCCACAAAGCGCATGCCCTGGGCCAGCGAATGTCCCGAGGCAAGCGACATGGAAAGTGCGGTAAACGCCTCGGGCATGGCCTCTTCTGCATCGTGTTGCTCGCGCCGGCTCTCAAAGCCATCCCGAGCGGCGCCAGCGGCAATCGGAGCAACAAGTCCCAAGGCAAACCCGAGGGGCGATAACGACACCATCGTTAGTAAAACGCTGCAGACACCGCTCGATAGCAGTAGAAACGCCAAACGCCCCGAAGCATCCTCGATCACGAGGCCAAGGCGATGCGCCGGAGCCAGCGATGCCCACGAACGGGCGATCTTTTTCAGCAGATCGTTTTCCACCAGCTCACGCGGCAGCTTCTCTGCCACCGTCTCGAGCGCCTGACGCGCCAGCTCCGCCGGCGGCACCTGCGGCACACGAGGTTCCGCCCCGCACGCCGTCGCAACAGAAAACCCTGCCAAACCCCCTACGACGAGGGGCACAGCGACCTCCATTCGTCCACCTCCTCTTGTGTGAGCGTCCCCGACCGCAGGCCTTCTGCGATAAACGGCGGCTCGCGGTCAAGCGTCCAGGTTCGCTCGGCGGCATCGAAAGTCACATAGCGCTCGAGCTCTACGCCGCCCGACGCGGCGCGACGCACCCCCGAATACGAGGAGACGAAGCGCCTGCCATCGGCGTGGCGCTCGGACATCACGATGCCGTCGAGCGCCATGGCAATCTGCTCCTCGATGAGCTCGCTCGGCAGATCGATGCCATAACGTGCAAGCAACGTCAGACGCACCACGGTCTCCTGTTCTGAACCCGCATGAAGTGTGGTGAGCGACCCGTCGTGGCCCGTATTCATGGCCTGCAACATGTCGCAGCACTCGGCACCGCGCACCTCGCCCACCACGATGCGGTCGGGGCGCATGCGCAGGGCATTGGTCACCAGGTCGCGGATCGTCACCGCGCCCTCGCCCTCAATTGAAGCCTCGCGCGCCTCTAGGCGCACCACGTGCGGATGATGCGCAAACTTGAGCTCGGCAGAGTCCTCGATCGTCACGATGCGCTCGCCGGTGGAAATCTCGCATGACAGCGCGTTGAGCAGGGTGGTCTTACCAGATCCCGTGCCTCCCGCAACCGCCAGGTCCTGTCGCAGCGACACCGCGCACGACAGCAGCTGCGCATACCAAAGCGGCAGTGACCCCAGCCCCACAAGCTCGTCCAGCGAGCAGATGCGGTCCGAGAACTTTCGGATGGTGAGAATCGGTCCGTCAATCGCCACAGGCGGAATCACCGCGTTGACGCGATAGCCCGTTTTGAGGCGGGCGTTGACGATGGGGCTGCGCTCGTCGATACGGCGGCCAAGTGGCGAGATGATGCGGTCGATAAGCACACGGATCTGCTCATCATCCTCAAACGCATGCTCGATAGGGTACAAGACGCCGCCGCGTTCAAAGAAGGCCGAGCGGCAGCCGTTGATCATGATCTCGGTAACGGTGTCGTCCTCGATGAGCGGCTGCAACGGCCCCAGGCCCACCACGTCATCCAAAATCTCGTCGATGATGGTCTCGCGTTCGGACGTCGCGAGATCGGTCGGTTCCTCAACATTGAGCGCCGCCTCCACCGCGGGACGCAATTCCGAGCGGGCAAGCGCCGGGTCGATATAGGCGCTGATACGCGCCACTTCGTCGTAACCCATGCGGTCCATCACAGCGCGCTTGGTGCGTCGTTTCACCGCGCGACGACGCCCCGCATCTACAGGCGCTGCAGCCGCTGCAGCGCCGGCAGCCTTAATCCTCGTTTGCAGGCTCATCGCTGATCACCCTCGCGCGACCAGGGAAGGCGGATACGCGGGCGTTCGGTGCGCGTTGCACGGTCGGCGACCATATCGCTCCAAGGGCCGACGGCGCACCCCAGTTCCACGAGCATCTCGCGCGTGGCCTCGCGCACGCTGGTCGCGAAAGCGCTCGTCTGACCCACTGCCTCGTCAGCGCGCCCAAACGCCATGAGCGCGGCGAGATCCTGCCCGCCATCGGCGATACGAATCTTTGAGCTCAACGCACAGGCAATCTCAAAGCGCATGGCGACGTCCTCGTCTGCCCCGCGCGCACCGAACCGGTTGAACACGGCGCTCATGCGCGTGCGCGGCACACCTACTCGACTTGCCAGTTCAATGACGCGCGATGCCGATGTCGCGGACGACACCGCCGCATCGCCAACGACCAGGCAACGGTCGCTCGCCGCCACCGCAGCCGCCACGGCGTCGCCCCAAAAGACCGAGGTATCGATAAAGACCACGTCGGATTCGCGACGCAGGACATCAAGCAATAGCTCCACCGGACGTGCCATGAGCTCGGCTTGCTCGGGCGCCGCGACGGGACCCCAGAGCGTAACGCCCGGCGCCACGCGCATCGATGTGGCTACGATATCCGGCTCGGTGAGCGCGCCCGCCGCCGACGGCTCGATAAGTGCCGCCATATCGCGCGGAGCATCGACGCCTAACAAGTCGTAAAGGTTTCCAAACATCAGGTCCAGGTCGAGCACGGCGGCACGCAAGCCCAACAGCGACGATATGTGTGCCATGGTGGCAACGATCGTCGACTTGCCGCAACCGCCCGAACCCGAAATGGCGCAGATGACCGGAGCTCGATGCTGCGGAGCGGCAGCGTCTGCCGGCGGCATCGGAGGCGGCGGGGCGGGCGTCGGCGACAGCGTCCCCGTCTCCCCCGCCGCAACCACACGCTGCGTCCAAGCCGGCATGGCAGCTTGTTCGGTCTGCAAGGCAGGCTCGTTCTGTGCAATCTGCTCATGCTGCATCAGCGACAACTCGCCGCACCCGGCAAAGCCCTCAACTTCGTCGAGTTCATCCGCCAGATTCACGCCGTGCACGTATCCCATATCTACAGCCGGGGAGTCGCCAGCATGCTGTGCCGGCCCTCCAGCGTCATCGTATACAAGGGGGTTCCGGGGGCGCCGACCATGCTCGGCTTCCGCTTTTCCATAATCATCAACACGCGGGCCTCTTGTAGCGCGAGGCGCCCCGGGTTCCCTATCAACAAAAGCATCGGGCTCAATCGTCATGCGCCGATCGGAATCAACCGCTCCCTCGCCCGCGCGCCCGTTGCCGCATATGCTGTGCGCAGCGATGACCTCGGTCGCCCCCGCGCGAAACAGTCCCTCGATATCCGACGGATCGAGCGCTTCTATCAACACGACCACGCGACTCACGCGGCCTTCGGCCGTCAGGCGCGCAACAGTCTTGCGCACATCTTCGGTATCAAACAGAGACGCCGCGATGATGGCAGCCCCGCGGCGCGACGGAAACGC
Organism: uncultured bacterium; assembly: GCA_905215945.1. Taxonomy (GTDB): domain Bacteria; phylum Actinomycetota; class Coriobacteriia; order Coriobacteriales; family Coriobacteriaceae; genus Collinsella. The sequence goes on from CAJMRZ010000004.1 coordinate 20,192, forward strand.
CCGCGCCATGGAAATCAGCCCGTCCAGGTCACCCACGCGAAGCACCTGTGCACCCGCATCACGGCCCTCGACTTCCCGCTGCAACAGCCCGTAATCGCCGCACGCGCAGCACGCAAGCCAGATCGCCTTCATCACTCGTCGCCTCCGCTCTTTTTGCCGCGCGCCGTGGCGGGAATCGTCAAGCTGACCGTTCCCTTGCCCGATGCCCCCAGCAGTTCCTTGACGTCTTCGGGGTCAGCCGCCAGCGTCACCCATTCGATCTTGCCCTCGCGCGTGGCACCGGAATCCTCACTGGTATCGATCACGTGCGCGCCGCACAGTCGATCGGTTACGCCGTCTTTTTGCACATACACATCCACGTAGCTGCCCACGCCTGTAGCACCGCCGACCGAGTGCTCGGCATCGACCGCCACCGAAACGGCAACCTTGCCCTTAGGCACCTCGAGCTTGTGGCTCTCGGCCTTGGTGTAGACATTGCAGATCACGGCGTTTTTGGGAATACGCGAAGTCGTCACGTCGCCGCGCACCTGGCGCAGCTCGGTCGCCGCGTCACGCGGCAACAGGTTCGTCAGCCATTCCTGGGTTATGACATTGGTCTCATCGAGGGTCTCGCCCACATCGATATCGCGCGCCGCGACGCATACCTCGACGCGATCGCCACCGTACTTGGCCAAGGTCTCAGCCTGGACCCGTTCGGCTTGCGAGCGGATCGACGAGCCGTAAGCCATGCAGAGCAGCGCAGAGAGCACGCCCGCGACCAGACTGATGGCGATGCGCTTGCTCTTGTTCACGGCCGCTCCTCTCATGGCAGTGCCGGGCGAATGCCCGTACCACCATTGTCTGGGCGGTCAGAGCGCAAAGCGGCGCAATCGCGATCTTGGTTTTCGATGTCAAACCAATCGCTGACCAAAAGCTGACCAGCCCGTCAAGCTCATGGCAAGGTTTTGGTCAGCACGTCAGCAAGCTGCATGTTTCGAGGCTTTTCCGCAGCAAAAAAAGCCGTCTCCCGAACAGTTGGGAGACGGCTGTCATAGGAAAAATCAATTACAGATGGACATCGGGATCGAGCATTTGAGCGCTCACGCGCATGGATGACGCCAGGTTTTGGAACGTTTCCAGACGCAGGCTGTCAATCTGCCCGGCGTCCTCGGCCTCGCGAACGGCGCAACCCGGCTCATGGGTATGTGTGCAATCGCCAAACCGGCACGCGCGCGATGTCTCGACAATCTCGGGGAAGGCGCGCGCCAGACCCCGCTCATGTCCCACGAGCGGCAAACTGCGCAGACCCGGGGCATCGGCGATCACGCCGGCGTCGCCCGGCAGCGCCACCATCACGCGCGCGACGGTAGTGTGACGGCCCTGGTCGTCGCGTTCGCGCACACCGCCGGTCGCCAACGTATCGTGGCCCAGCAGTGCATTGAGCAGCGTCGACTTACCGGCACCCGACTCGCCCAGAATCATGGCACAGCTCCCGGCGGGCACGCAGGCACGGACCTCGTCCAGGCCGCGGCCCTCGGCAGAGGACGTCACGATCACGCGCACGTCCGGACCCACCAGGCGGCGCACACGGTCCAGATCGCGCTCGAGCTCCTCGACATCGCAACGGTCAGCTTTGGTGAGTACCACCACCGGTTCGGCATCGCAGTCGAGCGCCAACACCAGCGAGCGCGCCACGCGGTCGAGCAGCACCTCACCGGCACCGAGCGCCTGCACGATTAGCACGCTATCCACGTTGGAGCAGAGCACCTGGCGCTCTCCACGGGCACGGCCGCGCCAACGCTCAAAGCTCGTACGGCGCGGCAGCACGCACTCAATCACGCCCATATCGTGCCCGGGAGCGCGGCGCACCGCCACACGATCGCCCACGGCAGGCAGCAGGACCTCGTCCTCGCCGCGCGACTTGGCAAACCCCACGGCATGCTCGGCGCGAAAGGTGTCGTCGGCAGTGGCCACCAGCGGAAACCCGCGATCCAGGCGCACCACGGCGCCAAGTTGCATCTGCTCGGACTCCTCTGCCTGGACACAAAAATCATCGAAGGCAGCCCGCTGGGCATCGTCGACCGGCAGGTCGCCGAACGCCGGAACATCCCGCAGCGCATCGAGCCCCGGCACGCTTGCCAGCAGCTCCTCGGCAGATGCGGGGGCTTCGGTCGCAAGCTTCCGACGACGATCGCGCTTAGCCCGCGCCCCCGTCGTCTTTTTCTTCGCTTTAGCCTTAGCCTTGCCCACAAGCGCCTCCCAGCACCACAAATCACAACTGAGCAGGTATTTTAAATCAAAAAGAGCTGGCCGGGCAAAGCCCGACCAGCTCACAAACTTTCCCTCAGCCCTTTTCATCCGCACGGGAGAAAAGCCAGCAAGGATACCGCAGGGCCCGCCCGCCGGGAGGGGTTTCCTAAGGGCACAT
>CAJMRZ010000005.1 GCA_905215945.1 uncultured bacterium
AGCAGCAATGCCGCAGAAAGCGCCTATGACGGCAGCGTCTGCGCACTCGCGCGAAATAGGCACTGCGATACGGGGTGCATATGCGAGTTCCCCCACGAAATTGGCTATTTTTTGGGCTATCCCTACGAAGATGTCCATCAGTTTATCGTCCAGCACGGCGAAAACTATAAGGTCTTTGGCGCATGGAAGGTATACACAAACGTTGAGCAGGCGCTCACGACCTTCGATTCCTATCGCGCATGCACGCAATACCTTACCTACATCTATCAACAGGGCTGCACCCTGGGACAACTTGTCCAGGCAACCCGATAGAGCATACAAAACGCGGCCGCACGCCGCACAACCGAAAGGAAAACATATGAGCAAGATCGCCGTCGTCTACTGGAGCGGTACAGGCAACACCGAGGTCATGGCAAATCTCGTCGCCGAAGGCGCCACGTCCGCGGGTGCCGAAACTGAGGTCATCCCCTGCGCCGACTTCTCTACCGACAGGGCCGCCGACTACGACGCCCTCGCCTTCGGCTGCCCCGCCATGGGTTCCGAGGAGCTTGAATATGATGAGTTCCAGCCCATGTGGGATGAGGTCAAGGAGACCCTCGGCGACAAGAAGGTCGTCCTCTTTGGCTCTTATTCGTGGGCCGAGGGCGAATGGATGGACAACTGGAAGGCGGACGCCGACGAGGCGGGTGTTAACGTCGTCGATTCCGTCATCTGCTACGACGCCCCCGACGATGAGGGCGAGGCGGCCTGCCGCGCCCTTGGAGCCGAGCTCGCCTAGCGGCAATGAGCTCCGCCCGTAACGCGCTCTGCACCAAAACACATTCGCGTCCCAACAAAAACGGGAGCCGGATCACATCCGGCTCCCGTTTTCTGCTATGTCAGTCATATAAAGCGGCTACGAGATATTGCCCAAGAACGCCTTGGTGCGTTCGCTCTTGGGATGGTCGAAGACCTCGCTCGGCGTGCCCTCTTCCACGATAACGCCGCCGTCCATAAAGACCACGCGGTCGGCGACATCGCGGGCAAAGCCCATCTCGTGCGTCACCACGATCATGGTCATACCGTCACGTGCAAGATCGCGCATGACGCCAAGAACGTCGCGGACAAGCTCGGGGTCAAGCGCTGACGTAGCCTCGTCAAAGAGCATCACGTGTGGATTCATCGACAGGGCGCGGGCGATCGCCACGCGCTGCTGCTGACCGCCCGAGAGCTGGCTCGGCATAAAGTCGATGCGCTCGGCCAGGCCGACCTTGGTCAGCTCCTCGATGGCAATCTTCTCGGCCTCTTCCTTGCTGCGCTTGAGCACCTTTTGCTGCGCAAGCATGACGTTCTTTTTGACCGACAGGTGCGGGAACAGGTTGAACTGCTGAAACACCATGCCCAGGTGCGTGCGCACTTTGTTGAGGTCGACGCCCTTGGCACACACATCCACGCCCTCGACGACAATCGAGCCGCTCGTGGGATGCTCCAGACGATTGATGCAGCGAAGCATCGTCGACTTGCCCGAGCCCGAAGGGCCCAGGACCACAACGACCTCACCCTTGTGCACATCTAGATCGATATCGCGCAGGACCACGTTATCGCCAAAGGCCTTCTGGAGGTTCTTGATACTGACGACGACCTCGTTCGAGTTATTGGTTTCGCTCATGATAGGACCTCCTTACAGACCGGCGATGTGATCGGCGGGCGTCGCGACAACCTGTCCGGCGCTCTTGGCGGGACGCTTCTTCTTGGTCTCGGTCGTGCCCAAAAGCCTCGCCTCAAGACCGCTCACCAAGCGAGCGAGCGGCAGGGTGATGACCAGATAGAACAGGGCGGCAACCACATACGGCGTGATGGAGCCCGTCGTGGCCACGATGGTACGGGCGTTCATGACGATCTCGACCACACCCACGGCGGCAAGCAGCGACGTATCCTTGTAAAGCAAGATAAACTCGCTGGTCAGCGTAGGCAAAACATTGCGGAATGTCTGCGGAATCATAACGTAGAGCAGCGTCTGGAAGGCATTCATGCCCAGAGAGCGAGCAGCCTCGTTTTGGCCCTTGGGGATCGATTGAATACCGGCACGGAAGATCTCGCACAGGTACGCAGACGAGTTCATGGCCATGACGATAACGCCCAAGACATAGTCGTCCACCTTGACGCCGGCCAACGGCAGACCGAAGAACGCGATATAGATCTGCAGGAACGCCGGCGTACCGCGAATGATATTCACGTAGATGCCGGCGAGGCAACGCAGGATGCGCGACTTGGAGATGCGCATGAGCGACAGGGCAAAACCGAAGGGAATTGCCAGCGGAAACGCCACAAGCACGATCGAAAGCGACATAAGGAAGCCCTTAAAGACGATCGGCAGGCTCTGGACCAAAATGACCGGGTTCAAGAACAGGCGCAGGAACATATTGGAGTTCCAGGCCTCGACCCACGGCTGCTCCTTAAGATCGGCCAGGAAGTTATCGAATGCCGTCACGCCCTTGATCTCCACCGACGGAATCTTGGAGATCTTCTTGGTCGAGCCATCGGCCAAAGTGCAGGTGCCGCTAAAGGCCTCATCGCCGCCCTCAACGGGAAACGTCACGCCGTAAACCTCGACACGGAAAAAGCCGCCGGCAGGCGTCGTCTCGCCAAAGTCGATCTTGAGCGTCTGACCATCAGCCGTGCACGTGGGTTTCATGGGCGTACGATCCATGAGGTCCTCGCCCGAGAGCATCGTCAATCGCGTGTCATCGGTACCAAATGTCGTGCCGTCGACAAACGTCAAAGAAAGACCGCTCAGCTCCTCGTCGGCATCGGCCTGAACTTCCCAGGTAATGCGCGTCTCGGTGCCGCCGACCACATCGCTGCCCGAACCGGTGTTGGGTCGGGCGGTAATCTTTGCGGTCTCAAGCGCCTGGGCGGTCGTGGGCGCATATGCCCCCGCGCACACCAGCGCGAGCGCCACGGCCATGACGCAGACTAGCTTTTGGAGCAAGGCGGGCAGTGGAAAACGCTGCTCCGCGGCCCCTTTGTTCAGTCGAGACAAGGTGGCTCCTATCGTAGAAGTTGCCGGCAAAACGAGACGGAAACGCTCTCCGTCAAGAGAAGCGCAAAGGCCCTCTCCGCAAAACGGAAAGGGCCCGCGCGCAATCAAGTAGTTATTTTACTTGATGTTGTACTTAGCCATGAGGGCGTCGACGGTACCGTCGTCGGTCAGGTCCTTGATGGCCTGGTTGATGTCATCCTTGAGCTTGGTGTTGCCCTGGTTGATGGCAATGGCGTACTCCTCGCCGGTGCTAATCTGCTTGATGGTCTGGCAGGTGTTGAACTGCTCGGCGGTCAGCTGGCTGGCAACGGAGCGGTTGGTGACTACAGCGTCGCCCTTATCGGACTGCAGAGCGCTAAAGCACTCGGTAGCGTCCTTGTAGGGGACAATCTTGGCCTTGGGGAAGTTCTCCTGGGCAAAGGCCTCGGCGGTCGAGCCAGACTGGACGATTATGGTAGCGTCAGCGTTGTTGAGCTTCTCGCTGTAGTTGTCGGCCGTGATGTCGGTGTTATCGACCTTGGTCACAATAGCCTGATCGTCCATGTAGTAGGAATCAGAGAAAGTGACTTCCTTCTCACGCTCGGGCGTGTCGGTGATAGCCGCAATGGAAACGTCATACTTGGCGCCCGAAGCGACACCCGGAACCAGCGTGTCAAAGTCATTGTTGATATACTCGACATCCAGGCCCAGCTTGTCGCCGATGGCCTTGATGAGCTCAAGGTCAAAGCCCTGATAATCGCCGTTGTCATCCTTGTACTCAAACGGAGCGTACTCGGCAGAGGTGCCGACGGTCAGCGTACCATCCTTGACGAGCGCGTACTCCTTGGAGCCGTCGACCTTCTCGACCTTAGCGTCGTCAGAGCTGCTGGAACCGGCATCAGAACCAGAGGTGGCGTTGGACGAGCCGCAGCCCGTCAGTGCGAGGGCGAGCGCCATGGCACCCGTGGCGGCAAATGCGCCAAGCTTCTTGAGCTTCATAATCAGTCTCCTTCCGGTGACCTCGTTTGATTCAGAGGCCTGCAAAAACTGTTGGCTATTATGCACCTGGAATTACGAATCTGCAATGAGAAAACTGATTGAAACAAACCCATAACGTGAATGGAATACTCTACTTTGTGACAGTCATTACTGCTGCAATGACCTTAATAATCTAATTTCAGCTGCATAACCTGCAAGTTCGTTCGGAGTCTCCAAAATAAACGGCAGCGAACACAAACGGCCATTCGATACAATATTCTGCATAACCTGCATACCGCCACCAAATTCCTCGCTGCCAAGGTATCCCTTGCCGATGCACTCGTGACGATCTTTATGGGCGCCACAAGGGTTCTTCGAATCGTTGATGTGTACGGCATGCAAGCGATCGATACCCACCACGCGGTCGAACTCGTCGAGTACGCCGTCCAGATCATGGATGATGTCGTAGCCGGCATCGCTCACATGGCAGGTGTCCAAACAAACGCCCAGCTTATCGGACAGCTCTGGGCACTTGGCGGCAACGCCCTCGATAATGCACGCCAGTTCTTCAAAGCTACGGCCCACCTCGGTGCCCTTGCCTGCCATGGTCTCAAGCAATACCGTCGTCTGCTGTCCCTCAAACATCACCTGGCACAGCGTGTCGACAATCATCTGAATGCCGACGTCTGCCCCCTGTCCCACATGCGCACCGGGATGAAAATTGTAGTAGTTGCCGGGCAGCGCTTCCATGCGCTGCAGATCCTCGGCCATGGCCTCCAGGGCAAACTCGCGCGCCCGCTCCTTAGCGGAGCAGGGGTTATAGGTATACGGGGCATGAGCCACGAGCGGGCCAAAGTCGTTTTGCTCCATAAGCTCGCGCAGGGCCGCCACGTCATCCATGTCAAGTTCTTTTGCCTTGCCACCGCGCGGGTTGCGCGTAAAGAATGCAAAGGTATTGGCGCCAATGGACAACGCCGTCTCCCCCATTGCCCGATAGCCCTTCGTCGTCGAAAGATGGCACCCGATCGTCAGCATCTCCAACTCCCCCTCATCAGTTGCGGTGAAATACGGTCTATTGGTGCCTTATTTTGGCGCAAACAGACCGTATTCCACCGCAAGTTATAAAAGGGGCATCAGAGATGTGGGCCGCCAGGCACCACGGGCGCCGGCGTCATGATCCCCTACGCGTCAGCGCCAAGTCCTAGAGGGCTAGACGGATTGCATCGATGATGTGCGCGCAGCGCTGCGTGGCGGCTAGGGACATGATGGGGCTTTCGAGTTTCCCCGCCTGAATGAGCTGCGTCGCATGCTGGATTTCGCCGTAGAAATCATCGACCTCAAACGGGGCATTTATTTCGAGCGTTCGCCCGTCGGAGTACTTCACATGGGCGAGCTCGGAGCGATGGAGACGCTCGATTTCCAACGAACCCCGCTCACAGGCAATCGTTAAGCGGCTTTCATATGTTGCTTTGCCGTCGCACACCATATGAATGGGTATACCGCCGACGCTCATATGGATCTCGTCGGCCCAATCGACGCGGCCGCCCGATACGTCACGCCAGCGAACTTCACGGGACGAAACCTCGCACGCGCCCGCGAGCAAATCCTCAAACCAACCGACCGCATAACAGCCCATGTCATATAGACAGCCGCCCTGCAACGGATCAAGCAGATAGCCCGAAGGAGGCTCGCCGTAATCGAGCTTTTGCACGCTTTCAATCGAGACAATACGGCCAAGCTCACCCGACGCAAGCAAGTCCTTCACGCGAGTGCGCATCGGGCAAAACCGATTCTTCATCGCCTCCATAAACAGCACGCCGCGCTCGCGAGAGATGGAGGCAATCGAGAGAGCCTCTTCCTCACTCAAAACGGCCGGCTTTTCGCACAGCACGGCCTTTCCGGCGCGCAGCGCGCGACAGGCCCAACGCGTATGCATGCCATGCGGAAGAGCCAAGTAGATTGCGTCGACATCGGGGTCGGCAATCAGCGCGCCATAAGCCGCGTCGCCGTTATTGTCGACCGAGGCATGGCCATGCGCAGCATCGATCGAAAACGCTCGGCAAAATTCCTCGACATGTGCAGGAGTGCGGCCGGCCGCAGCCACAAGCCGTGCCCCGTCCACCTCCTTGAGCGACGATGCAAATCGATGCGAAATGTGCCCGGCGCCCAAAACGCCCCAACGAACCTCACGCAAATCATCACATGAATCTCGATGACCCACGACAGCCCCCTTCAGTTGCGGTGAAATAGTTCCTGTTTGGCCCCTATTCTGCCGCAAACAGGAACTATTCCACCGCAAGTTATAAAAGGGTCATGAGGAGCGCGTTTTGCCGAAGGCCTTAAGCACCGCCGTCACGGGACCAGGCTGGAAACGTCGGCGCACATCGTCGAGACGCTCGGGAATATCGATGTGCTGCGGGCAGTGCCGCGCGCATTTGCCGCATTTGACGCAATTGCTCACCAACTTGGGCTCGCTTGTGCGCACCGCGCTCGCCGTAAAGTATTGAGACAGCCCCGTAAACCAGCTGTGCGCATAGCTTGCGTTGTAGGCGGCAAAACATCCAGGGATATTGATGCCTTTAGGGCACGGCATGCAATAGCCGCATCCCGTGCAGGGCACACGGTTCGATTTCTCAAACTCCATCAACACGCGCGCAATCGTGTCGAGCTGGTTGGCCGTCATCGAATTCGGCAACGCGAGGTCTGCCAGTGACGAATTCTCGTCCACCTGCGCGGTATCGGTCATACCCGAAAGCAACATGGTCACCTGGGGATGATTCCACACCCACGAGAGCCCCCAAGCGGCAGGCGTATGCAAATGCCGATCGCATGCACCATCGAGAACAGCGCGCGCCCGCGGAGGCAATTTGCCTGCCAAGCGTCCGCCCAAAAGCGGCTCCATCACAAACACCGCGAGACCTCGCTCGGCGGCGGCCATGAGCCCCGCCGTTCCCGCCTGATATCGTTCTCCAGCGTAGTTGTACTGGATCTGGCAAAAGTCCCACTCATACGCATCGAGCATCGTAAGGAAGTCCGCCGCGCTGCCGTGGTACGAAAAGCCTATCTGACGAATACGCCCTGCAGCCTTTTGCTGCGCGATCCAGTCCTCGATGCCCAACGCCACCACACGTTCCCACTGGGCGGGCGAGGTAATGTTGTGCATGAGGTAATAGTCGATATGGTCAGTCCGTAGGCGGCGCAGTTGCTCGTCGAAGAACCGGTCGAAATCCTCCGCGCATTTGCACGAAGCATGCGGCAGCTTGGTTGCGAGCAAAACCTGGTCGCGCAAGCCCAGGCGCTCAAGCGACGCACCCACGCACGCCTCGTTGCCGGGATAGAGATAGGCCGTGTCCAGGTAGTTAATCCCCTGCTCCACCGCACGGGAAATGATGGCATCGGCTGTCTTCGCATCCGGACGTCCCGGCGCACCGGGAAACCTCATGCAGCCCAGACCCAGAGCGGATATTCGGTTACCACTTTTGGGGTCAACGCGGTATTGCACGGCCCCTCCCCTCCCATCGAAGCCCTGACAAGGCGAAACAAACCCGTCACGTCATCGAAACACATCGGAATCGCAATTGAGAACGTATCGTAACGCAGCAGAAATCGAGCCGTCACGGCACCGCTTTAACATCAGCAAAAAGCCCGATGAAAGGAGCCGGGCATCACCACGTGCGAGGACGCCTACCCCTACCCCGGCGAGCAATACATCCTCTCGGTCGACCGCCATCAAATCGAAGTCATGGACCATCTGGACGAGCTTCCCGCCACAGGCGCCGTCATCTTCTGCACCTTCCCCAAGGTCCGCGATGGCGTCGGATACCCCGCCCGCGTCTTTGCGGTCTGCCCCGCGGCATAAGCGCACAGCGCAATAGTTTCTTTTTCATAACAGCCGCCCCGCGCACCCACCAATCACCCTGGCAGCATACAATCCATCAGGCGCCCCTTACGCGGGCGCCTTTTACATGGGGAGATGATTCACATGCAGATCAACAAGGTCGCCTTTATCGGCAAGGGCGGCGTCGGCCTGCTCTACGGCAGCATGATTGCCAAGGCCCTCGGCAATGACGCCGTCGAATACGTTATGGATGACACCCGTTTTGAGCGTCACGCGAACGACGCGCTCACCGTCAACGGCAAGCCCTGCGATCTCACGTCCGTCCGTGCCAGCGAGGCGACGCCCGCCGATCTGGTCATCCTGACGGTCAAGACCACCGGTCTCGACCAAGCACTCAAGACTATGGAGCGTGTCGTGGGACCCAACACGCTCATCGCCTCGCTGTGCAACGGCATTACGAGCGAGCAAAAGATTGCCGAACGCTTTGGCTGGGAGCATACCGTTCTTGGTATCTGCCAGGGCATGGACGCCGTGTTCCTCAACGGCGCGCTCACCTTTACCAATGCGGGCGAGATCCGCTTTGGCGCAGCGGCCGGCACGGACCCCGCGACTGTCACCGCTATCGACGGGCTCTACACGCGCTGCGGCATCGCCCATACCGTCGAGGACGACATCGCCCACCGCATGTGGGCCAAACTCATGCTCAACGACGGCATCAACCAGACCTGCATGGCCTACGGCGGGACCTACGGAAGCGCCACGGAGCCGGGCTCCGAGCAGCGTCGCTGCTTTGTTTCCGCCATGCGCGAAACGCTTGCGGTCGCCAACGCCGAGGGCGTTGAGCTGACCGAGGCAGACCTGACGCAAATGGTGCACCTCATCGAGGGAATCGACCCCGCCGGTATGCCCTCGATGGCGCAGGACCGCATCGCACAACGAAAAACCGAAGTCGAGGAGTTCGCGGGCACCATTTGCCGCCTGGCCGCCAAACACGATATCCAAGTGCCGCAAAACGATTGGCTCTACCAGAGGATTCGCGAAATAGAAAGCAGCTGGTAGTGCTCGGCATACTGCAGCCAACAGATCCAAGGGCAAAGCCGCCGCAAGGGGCACTCCCCTCGCGGCGGCTTCCTTTTTCATCTTTGGCCAAAAATCAGCTTCACAACGGTTAGAGCTGCGACTCCGACGCCTGGTCCTCATCGTCGCGACAAAGAACTACACCTGCACTTCCCAGCAGCGCGGCCGCGATCAGCGCGCCGACCACGATAGGAGCAGCCCCGCATGTCCCCTGCATGCCCGCGACGAGCGCGGCCGTGGGACCAAGGCAGCCAAGCATCAACGCGACGGCGGCAACGGCAATATCTCGAGCATTCACAAGACCACTTCCTCCAAGAGAAAGACCTTATTTCTCATGAACTAGTGTGCCCCGCACCCATACGCCCAGCGTACCGCCACGGTAAGGGCTCTGTTAACTCGAACGCACATAAAGAACGGGCGGCTTTACGTTGCCTAAAAGCTCAGTAAAGACGCCCGCCCATCATGTGCCAATTTTCCTTATGGCAGATTACCAACCGGTATAGTAGTCGGTAGTTCCGGCGGCGCAGCCGGAGTCATAGACCTTGCAATCACCCTTGGAGCCCGTAAAGGTCGAGCCCTGGGCCATATCGCCCGCGGCAACAACGTAATAGCCGTCGGAATCGCGCCAGAAGCCCTCAGAATCCTGAGTCCATTCGCCCGTGCGATAGTGATAAAGCACATTGCTGCTGTAATAGGTCTCGCGGCGACCGTTGTAGTTATTGACACCCGCAGAGCGCGTCAGGCCCGATCCGTTCGCGTAGGACGCGGCAAACGCGTAGGACGGAGTGTAACCGGCGTTGTAGTACGAAGCCTGGGCGGCCTCGGCAGCCTCCGCCTCGGCGGCAGCAACCTCGAGCGCTTCGCGCTTGGCATCCTCAAGCGCAGTGCGCAGCTCATCGAGCTCGGTCGACTTCGCGTCGACCTCCTCCATCGTCAAAAGACTGCCCGCACCGTCGATACAACTCTGCAGTACAGCGCGCTCGTCATCGGTGGCATAGTCACCGTACATGTTCATGATGATCTGAGCACGCATCTCAAGGGAATCGCGCTTGGCCTCCATCGAGGCGTTCCACTCCTGCATGGAGCCAAAGCCGGCGCTGCGATAGTCGACGGGCTGCACCAGCGTCGTCTCGGACGGCGTGGATCCAACCGTGTCGGACAGTGTTGCCGCGTGGGCATCAGTTGCACCGGCGCCCGCCAAAAGTGCCACGGTCAGAGCGGCGGAAAGAGCGGCGGCTTTCGGTTTTCGTGAATCGATCCTCATGTAGCTGGAAACCTCCGTAGTGCGTTTTTGCTGCGTTTGAGCTGCGTGTGATTCGATCGCGCTGCATAGTACCCCGAGCAAATCGCGACCTGCGGTTTTACTCAAAAGGCGCACGTCAATTGCGTAAAACTCACATCCTCTCAACAGGAGTTTTCCACAACTCGAATGCATAAAGCATGTCAAAAACCCTGTTTTTGCGCCCTCTCTATGCAAAAAAGACGCCTGTGCAACCATTGTTCGCACAGGCGCCTTGAGCAGGCATTTTATGCAGTTATACCTATCGAGTCGCAAGGGGTCCTTGCACAAGTCGCCTTACTCGTCCAGCGCGGCGAAAGCCTGCTTCAGATCCCAAATGATATCCTCGGCGTTCTCGGTACCGATGGAAAGACGGATCGTGGAGGACGTGATGTTCTGCTCGGCGAGCTCCTCGGCAGAGAGCTGGGAGTGCGTGGTGGTAGCCGGGTGCACGACGAGCGACTTGACGTCGGCCACGTTGGCGAGCAGCGAGAACACCTGCAGATGATCAATGAACTTCCAGGCGGCCTCCTGGCCACCCTTAATCTCAAAGGTAAAGATCGAGGCACCGCCGTTGGGGAAATATTGCTTGTAGAGCTCATGGTCGGGGTGCTCAGGCAGGCTCGGGTGGTTCACCTTGGCAACATGGGTGTCACCGGTCAGGAACTCAACGACCTTCTTGGTGTTCTCGACATGACGGTCAACGCGCAGCGACAGAGTCTCTGTGCCCTGGAGCAGGACCCAGGCGTTGAACGGGCTGATGCAGGCACCCTCGTCACGCAGAAGGATAGCGCGGACATAGGTTGCGAAGGCGGCGGGACCGGCAGCCTCGGCAAACGAAACGCCGTGGTAGGAGGGGTTGGGCTCAGCGATCTGGGCGTACTTACCGCTCGCCTTCCAGTCAAAGTTACCGCCGTCGACGATCACACCGCCCAGCGAGGTGCCGTGGCCGCCGATGAACTTGGTTGCGGAGTGGACGACGATGTTGGCACCATGCTCCAGCGGACGGAACAGATACGGGGTGCCAAAGGTGTTGTCGACGACAACCGGCAGACCGTGCTTCTTGGCTATCTCGGAGATGGCGTCGATGTTGGGGATGTCGGAGTTGGGGTTGCCGAGCGTCTCGAGATAGATGACCGTGGTGTTGTCCTTGATGGCCCCCTCGACCTCTTCCAGGTTATGAGCGTCGACAAACGTGGTCTCGACGCCAAACTGGGAGAGCGTATGCTCCAGCAAGTTGTAGGAGCCACCGTAGATAGTCTTCTGGGCAACCACATGGTCACCGGCCTGGGCAAGGGCCTGCAGGGTATAGGTGATGGCAGCAGCACCGGAGGCGACGGCAAGACCTGCCACGCCACCCTCGAGTGCGGCGATACGGTCCTCGAAGACGCCCTGGGTGGAGTTGGTCAGACGGCCGTAGATGTTACCGGCGTCGGCAAGACCAAAGCGGTCGGCGGCGTGCTGGGAGTTGCGGAACACATAGCTCGTGGTCTGGTAGATAGGCACGGCGCGGGAGTCGGATGCAGGATCGGCACTCTCCTGGCCAACGTGAAGCTGCAGGGTATCGAAACCAAAGGTGTGCTCGGGGTTGTTGATGAACTGGCTCATGATGATCTCCTTGATCGAACAAAAGTAAATAAAAAGAGAGAAGTAAGTCGCTGTCTCCTGATCACGCCGACGGGCGCAAACAGGAGCCCGGCATTCGTCTTGGTAAGCAATTCATATGCGGGCCTCCTTTCGCATCCCGGTTCTGTGGTCGGTTTAATTACCTACCGCCTTTGTGTGTTTTGAATAGTACGAGCATTGTTTCGCTCGGTCAATCACTTAAAAGCGCTAACCTGTTATCGGTTTTATAGATAGCAATCGAAAGGATGGCGTCGATGACCCTTCAGCAGCTTCGTTTTCTGATTGCCGTGGCAGAGTCCGGCTCAATTAACGCCGCAGCTCAGCGCCTCTATACCGCTCAGTCCAACATCTCAAACGCCGTCAAAAGCCTGGAACAGGAGCTCCACCTGGAGATCTTTACGCGCTCCAGCCGCGGCGTCACGCTCACCAACGACGGCACCGAGCTTTTGGGCTATGCGCGCCAGGTCGTAGAGCAGGCCGATATGCTCGAGGCGCGCTACGAGGACGGCGGCACCCCGCAAGCCCGCCTCGCCATCTCCGCCCAGCACTACGCCTTTTCGGTCGAGGCCTTTGTCAACGTGGTCGAGCGCTGCCGCGACAGCAAGTTCGAGTTCATCATGCGCGAGACCACCACATCGCAGATCATCGATGACGTCCGTGCGTTTCGCAGCGACATCGGCATCCTCTATCTGGATGACTTTAACGCCCGCGTTCTGCAGAAGGCCTTTGCCGATGCCCGTACAAGCTTCCATCCCCTATTCGACGCGACGGTCCACGTCTTCGTCAGCGAGCGCCACCCGCTCGCACGCCGCCCTCAGCTGTCCCTTGCCGACCTCACGCCCTATACGCGCTACAGCTTTGAGCAGGGAACCTCAAACTCCTTCTATTACGCCGAGGAACCTTTTAGCTATATCCCTTGCGATCGCAACATACGAATCTCGGACCGCGGAACACTTACTAACTTACTTATCACGTCGAACGGTTACACCCTGTCGACCGGCGTCCTCTCCAATGAAATGCAACGGGGCATGGCATCGATCCCGTTAGCAGACGCCCCAACGATGCGCGTAGGCTATATCATGCACGACGAGCGCAAGCCCTCTCCCCTCTTGCAGCAATACCTCGACGAGCTCAACCGCATCATCCATGCCAACTAACTGTCGGAAGACGGGGTAGAAATCGTAGATTGCTAGCCCCCGGCAGGCATGGCGCTACAATGGTCACTCACACGAAACGTACCCAACGAAAGGAACCATGTGAAGGTCATCATCTATACCGACGGCTCGGCCCGATCAAATCCGGGACGCGGCGGCTACGGCGCCGTACTCAAATACACCAACCCCGCCGGCAAGACCTTCACCTCCGAGCTTTCGCGCGGCTACGCCAAGACCACCAACAACCGCATGGAGCTCATGGCGGTCATCGTGGCACTCGAGGCGCTCAACCGCCCCTGCGACGTCGAAGTCCATTCCGATTCGCAGTACGTCGTCAACGCCTTCAACAAGCACTGGATCGACGGCTGGAAAAAGCGCGGATGGAAAACCGCCAACAAGCAGCCCGTCAAGAACCGCGACCTGTGGGAGCGCCTACTCACCGCCAAAAGTAAGCACAAGGTTGAGTTCATCTGGGTTAAGGGTCACGCCGGCCACGAGCTCAACGAGCGCTGCGATGAGCTCGCAACCACGGCGGCCGACGGCAGCAACCTCGATATCGACACCGGCTTTAACGAGAGCGACCTGTAACGGCGTTTTCGCACGCCATTTCCTACCCCCCTCGCGCTACACTCATCCTGTAAACCGAACGGCACGAGGGGGACACATGCTGCGTATCGCAACCATCGGCACATCCATGATTACCGACGACTTTATCCAGGTCGTCAACGCCAACGACCAAGCCGCGTTTGTGGGCACGCTTTCACGCGACGCCAATCGCGGTACTGCCTTTACCGCCGAGCGCGGTGGTGAGCGAAACTTTACGTCACTCGATGAGCTTGCGGTAGCCGCCGACGTCGACGCCGTCTATATCGGCAGCCCTAACGCACTTCACTACGAGCAGGCCCTTGCCTGCATCGCCGGTGGCAAGCACGTCATCGTCGAGAAACCCTTCTGCGCCACCGAAGCGCAGGCGCTGGAAGTCTTCCGCGCTGCCGAGGCAGCAGGTGTCGTGGCCCTCGAAGCCATGCGTCCCCTCCACGATCCCGCCTTCCACGCCATCGAGGACGCCCTGGGCGAGATCGCCCCCATCCGCCGCGCCTCATTGCGCTTTGGCAAGTATTCCTCGCGCTACAACGAGATTCTCGCGGGACGCGCCACCAATATCTTCGACTGCAATATGGCATCGGGTTCCCTCATGGACATTGGCGTCTACGCCGTCGAGCCCATGGTCGAGATTTTCGGCATGCCCTCCGGCCTTACGAGCATGACTACTCTGCTCGACCCCACCACGCGACAGCTCACGCACGGCCCCATCGACGGCTGCGGTTCCATCCTCGCCAGCTATGGCGGAGGCCGCATCTCCGTCGAGCTTGCGCACTCCAAAATTACGAATGACCTACTGCCCTCGCAGATCGAAGGCGAGCGTGGCACTATCCAGATTGACCATCTGTCAACGCCCCGCAACGTCCGCATCGACTATCGCGGCGACGTCGTACGCGGCTCGGCGACCGAGGCGCCGCGCGAACAGGGCGACAACGGCCGCGTGCTCGACCTGCCCAAATCGAGCAACACCATGGAATACGAACTCACAGACTTTATCACCGCCATCGGCGGCATCGATAACGTCAAGGAAGAGATTTGGGAGACCCCGGCGGGACGCCACGAGCTTGGCCACTACCGCGATGTCACGCTCGTCTCACTACGCATCATGGATGCCGTGCGTCAGCAGGCCGGCATAACCTTCCCGGCCGACGCAGGCAAGCAGGCATAGCGATGGGCCTCTTCGATACGTTCTTCTCCAGCGTCACCGGCGGCAGTCGAGAGCCTCAAAAACCGTCAAACGTCGAGCTCGAGCTGCGCCGCAGGCTTACCGTGCTTGCAAGCGACGAGGCCACTCAAGACACTCCCCTGCGTTATTTCCTGCGCTGGGCGGGGCAAGTCCAAGGCGTTGGTTTTCGCTTTACCAACACCAACCTCGCGCAGGCACGCGCACTCACCGGCTGGGTGCGTAACATGGAAGACGGCTCAGTCGAGATGGAGATACAGGGAGCTCCGGCAGACATCCTATCTCATCTCGAGGCACTTCATGCCTCCTACGAGCGCATGGGAACGCGTTTTCGCCTTGTAGATGCCCAGGCCCGAGCCCCACTTGCCAATGAAGACGGTTTCAGTCCTCATTATTAGTATTGTGTGCTAAATACGGTATCATTTACCTACGACCGTTGATAGAAAAGAGGCGAGGCGCATGGCGGTGCAAAGAAGGAATACCAAGCAGCGAAAGCTGGTTCTTGACGCCGTGCGCCAAAGCTACAACCATCCCACCGCCGACGAAATCTACAACGTCGTGCGCGCGCAGGATGACAAAATCAGCCGCGGTACGGTCTACCGCAACCTCAATCTCTTGGCCGACGCCGGCGAGATCCTCTCCATCAAGACGCCGGGCGGCAGCCGCTTCGATCGCACGATCGAGCCGCACGCACATATCATCTGCACCTCATGCAGCCGCGTCATCGACGTACCGCTCCCCTTCGATGCCCAGCTCGACGCCAAAGCGTCCGAGCAAATCGGCTGGCACGTCACGTCGCACTACACCATCTTCGAGGGTCTCTGCCCCGACTGCCGGTAGATGTTCGGGACATGCCTACTCAGCAAGCAGGCGATGCAATTCCTCTTCGACCGTGCGCACGTAACGGACGCGGTCGTTGATGTCGCGCATGGTGGGGTTGCAGCTCTCCATCAGATAGGGATGGCCCACGACGTTGAGCATGTCGCGGTCGTTTTCGTTATCGCCAAACGCCATCATCTCATCGGGCGAAATACCCAAGGCACGACCGTAATCGGCAAGCGCGGAACCCTTACCCGAATCAAAGCCGATAAAGTCCGTCCATTCGGTTCCCGACGTCATCACGTCGGCACGGTCGCTAAAGAGGCGCTCGAAATACTCCAGCGCCGCCGACTGATTCACCTCGGGCGTCTGGAAGGCAATCTTAATGACGTCCTCGTCGATGTCCTCGGGGCGGTCGACCACCGCCACATCGCAGTGGACCTCATAGCGCAAATGGTCGACGAACGCATCGTTGCCGCTCATGGTGTAGAGGTGTCCCTCACACGAAAGGGTCACGTCGGCATGGGGATACGCAACCACGGCATTCGCGATATCCATAGCAAGGCTACGCTCCATGGAACGCTTGACGACGGCACGCCCCTCGCTCATCACTAGGGCTCCGTTTTCGCATACATAGGCGAGCTCATCGGCCACCGGGGCAAACAGGTAGCGCAAGCTCGCATATTGACGGCCGCTCGCCGGCATAAACACGATACCGCGACGATGCAGCTCATCGATGAGCTCAAAGGCCTCGGAACGCAGCTCGCGCTCCCCCGGATGCAGCAACGTGCCGTCCAAATCGCATGCAATCAGCTTGATTCCTTCAAGACCCATATGCTCCCCCACAGCATCTCATCAACAGAAAGGCAGACTTTGAATAGTCGTCTCTCAAAGTCCGCCTTACTTATACGCACGTTAACCGCGCGCCTTCTTTACGATCGTAAAGTCTGGTGCCATACTCACAACGGCATCCGCCGCACTCGACGCAAAGCGCCGGTCCGAATCGAGTTCACGGGTAACCGTCGAGAGCCGAACGCCCTCGACGCCCCGGAGCATGCGGCCCAAAACAGGCTGCACCGGCGTATACATGCGCACGGTATACTCGTCCGAATCGCCTCGAAAAAGCGGCGCATGCATATTGCCGATCTCCCAGCACGCATGCGCGAGCGCAATCGGGTCCATGCGGTCAACTTCGACCAAATAAACCTCGGCGCTGCGCAGGCGCACGACAACCGCCACGGGCACCACGCCCGAACGGTCAATGGCGAGCACGTCGCCGTCGGCAAGACGACCGCCGTCGGCAGTATCCAGCCGAACATCGACCGTGCGCCCCAGCTCCGTCACGCCCACAAACGCGCATACATCAGCCTGGTTCCAATCGAGCAGCAGCTCGTCAACCTCAAAGATGCCGCCCAGCTCCCGGCGAAGCAGGAGTTCATAGGACGGGTCGTTGAGATTTCCCAAGCATGTCGTCGAAACCAAGCGTTCAGGCATACTCTAACCCTCGACCTCGACGAGCTCGATATCAAAGTTGAGGTCCTTACCGGCCAGCTCGTGGTTGGCGTCGAGCGTCACGGCCTCGGGCGTTACATCGATGACCACGGCGGGGACGGGCATGCCGCTGGGCGTGGACAGGAAGAGCTTCATGCCCTTCTCGATCTGCTCGATGTTGGGAACCTGCTCGGCCGGGAAGGTAATAACCATCTCGGGATTGTGCTCGCCGTAGGCATCGGCAGCAGGAATGTGCACGGTCTTCTTCTCGCCCACCTGCATGTCGACAACAGCGGCGTCGAAGCCCTTGATCATCTGGCCGGCGCCGCAGGTGAACTCCAGCGGCTCGCCGCGATCGTAGGAGCTATCGAACTGCGTGCCGTCGTCGAGCGTGCCGCGATAATGAGTCTTGACCTTCTTGCCCTGGTTGGACATGGTAACCTCCGTGATAAGGGCGGCGCACAACGCGGGCCGCCGTGAACATATGGCGCTAACTATACCCTAGTCATACAATTCAAAGACAGTTTGCAAAGAAACGCTGCAACCGGAGGATCCATGGCATATCCCGTATTTGACTTACACTGCGACACCGCCGACCGAATCGGCTGGGCCACGCTCGATCTCGACCTGCGCTTTACCGCCGGCACCGACGGTTATTTCCCCGGCGACGAAACGCATCCGCAAGATTTCGACCTCATCGAGGGCAACGCCTGCGCCATCTCGCTCGCAAAGATCGACAACACGCCGTGGGCACAGTGCTTCGCCACGTTTGTCCCCGACGAGATTCCCACCGCCCACGCCGCGCGCTTCCAAGCACAGATCATGGCGCACATGAGCGGCCAGGCAATGCTCAACCACGACCGCATGGTCAACGTACGCAGCGCCGCTGACATTCGCCCTGCGCTCAAAGACGGCAAGGTCGCCTGCATCCACACCATCGAAAACGCCACGTTCTTTGCCGAGGACCCCGCG
Source organism: uncultured bacterium (assembly GCA_905215945.1). Classification (GTDB taxonomy): domain Bacteria; phylum Actinomycetota; class Coriobacteriia; order Coriobacteriales; family Coriobacteriaceae; genus Collinsella. Next base: position 18,022 of record CAJMRZ010000005.1, read on the forward strand.
CTGATCGAGGTGCTCAAGAGCCTGGGCGTACTCATGTCATCGCTCAGCTGGAACGCGCAGGGACCGCTCGCGAGCGGCCACGACACCCACGCCGGCCTCACCGCCGCCGGCATCGAGGCACTTACGCAGATGGAGCACGCCGGCATGATACTCGACGTCTCCCACCTCAACGATGAGTGCTTTGACGAGGTTGTCGCCCACGCCACGCGCCCCTTCGTCGCCAGCCACTCCAACTCCCGTGCGGTTTGCGGCGTCAAGCGCAACCTCACCGACGACCAGTTCCGTACCATTCGCGACATGGGCGGTATCGTCGGCCTCAACTACTGCAGCGAGTTCCTTTCCAACGACGCAACCGACAAGACCGCCGCAGACGTCACCTTCGACCAGCTGGCGGCACATATCGAGCACTGGCTCGACCTGGGCGGCGAGGACGTCATCGCGCTCGGCGGCGACTGGGACGGCGCCACTGTGCCCGCTTTCCTCTCCGATGCCAGCATGATGCCCGAGTTCCAGAACATGCTCTCCAAGCACTTTGGCAAGACCGTGATGCAAAAACTCTGCAGCGACAACGCGCTTGCCTTCTTTGAGCGTTATTAATTTCACATCCCTTGAGCAGGTCGGCATGCCGAACGGTTGACATGCCGGCCCGTCCCCAATCTGAAGGACCGCTTTTGACGCAGCAATTTACGCTTTTCCTACCCCAACCGGATGGGACTCCCATCCCCGTCGTCGTTACCAAAAAGCGCGTCAAGAACTTCAACCTACGCGTCACATCGAGCGGCGAGGTCCACGCCAGCGCACCGCTCGGCGCCAGCCGCGAGCGTATCGAAACATTTGTGAAGCGCAACAGCGCCTGGATTATCAGCCGACTTGCCCAGCGCGAGCAACGTCAGGCGACGGTGCGAGAGCCGCTCAGCCCCCACTCGATCATTGCGCTTTGGGGCAAGCCCATTACGGTACAGGACGCACTCGACCACAACTTTGCATCACCCGCACCGCGACCCAAACAGGCCACCTTCGCAAGTTTTATGGGTACCGACAAGCCAGACGAACGTCCACAGGCCAAGTGGCATGCGACCCTCGACGGCTTAACGCCCAGTGAGATCCAAGCCCATATCGACCAGCTCTATACGTCCGAGGTCACATCGGCGCTGCACGATATTGTGCACGCATACGAAATCGCAATGGGTGTCGCCGTTTCCCGCGTTTCCGTACGCAGCATGAAAACGCGCTGGGGCTCGTGCACACCCAAAACCGGCGCCATTCGCATCGCACGAGAACTTGCCACCTACCCCGTCGAATGTCTCGACATGGTTGTCGCCCACGAGCTCGTCCACTTGCTCGAGCCAAGCCACAATCAGCGGTTTCACGCCCTGCTCGACACATACTGCCCCAACAATAGAGCTCTGTCGCAGCGGCTCAAAAAACCGCCCGCCAACGAGCTCTAGCGTCGGCTAGCGCACGCGCTCAATCTCGACGCCGCAGCTTGCCAGGGAAAGACCGACGGGCGCCCAAGGCTTATCGAGCTTAACACGTACGCCAAGCAGCAAGGGGTAACGACGTAGCAGCATCTGGGCCACACCCTCGGCTGCAGCCTCGATGAGCTTAAACGTATGCTCGCGCAGATAGCCATCGACATCGTGGCACACCGAGCCGTAATCAATCGAGGCATCCAAGTTGTCGTGCTCCCCCGCCGCGCGCAGGTCGGCATAGAGCACCAAGGACACGACAAACTTCTGCCCCAGGGCGTTCTCCTCGGGATACACACCGTGGTTGGCAAAGACCTCGAGACCGTCGATGGTAATGCGGTCGGCATGGCGCAGGTCGTCATAGCTCACGTGGGGCACCGCCGTAGCAGCAGAAATGTCGCCTCTACCGCGGCGGGCAAGCTCGGCACCCTCGGTCTTGGTTGCATTCTCGGGCAGCTTTTTGTTAGTCATCGCGATCGTCTCCTTCGTTCAGAACCCCGACCGCGCATACCGACTACACGCGAATCGACAGGTTCTTTTTATCATCGCTCCAGTTGCAGGCATTGCGCGCAGGGCATGCAAAGCAGGCGCGCGACGCTTTGTCGGCTGCATAAAGCAGACGCTCAAGCGGCTGGCTGTTCACGCGCAGCTTTCGATGGCCCAGGATGGCCGTCTTAATGGCTGCGGCATCGGCCGGCTCAAACGCCACGTCATTGGGCATGCCGCCGAGAATCGCATCAGCGACGCGTTCGCTTGCAACATCATGGGATATACCCGATTCATACTGTTCATCTTTGCCGATATCGTGAAGAAGTGCCGTGGCATAGATGACCTCGCGGTCAAATTCGAGTTGCTCCTCAAGATTCTTGATCCACATGATGCGCGCGACATCCAGCAGATGGTCAATACCGTGGCGGCAAAAGATGCGCCCCGATTCCAACTGCGCAATGTTGCCCAGATGCCGCCGAAACAGCCCGTTGGCACAAATGTAATCAATGCGAGGCATGGCACCAAAGGGGGCCAGGCCCGAAGCCATGAAGCCGCGACGCGACGTCCCCTCATCGGTCTTCGATGTAAAGTCGTTGACGACTCTCATGGTTAGCGGCCCAGCATCCTAAAGAACCGCTCCTCGAGCGCGGGATCGGTCTCAAAGACGCCGCGGCGAGCGAGCGTCACGGTCTTGGTGCCGGGCTTTTGCACGCCACGCATCGTCATGCACATATGCTCGGCCTCCATGAGCACAATCGCCCCTTGCGGAGCAAGATACTCCATGAGGGCATCGGCAACCTGTGCACACAGCTGCTCCTGCAGCTGCAGACGACGGGCGTAGACCTCAACCGTGCGGGCAAGCTTAGAAAGCCCTGCGACACGGCCGTTGGGGATATAGCCAATGGCGGCCTTACCATAAAACGGCAGCAGATGGTGCTCGCACAGCGAGTAGAACGTGATGTCGCGCTCGATAACCAAATCGTTCGAAGCGACGGCAAAGGTTTTGGACAGGTGCTCCTCGGCACTCTGGCCCATACCGCCGGCGATCTCACCATACATACGGGCAACGCGCGCCGGGGTCTCCAGCAGGCCCTCACGAGTTGGGTCCTCGCCTATGCCCTCAAGCAACAGCTTAATGGCGGCCTCGACTTTTTCCTGATCGACCATCTGGGCCTCACTTTTCCGATTTTGCGTTCGCGCTATGGTACCACGCCCTTTGGCATCGGCCACAAGCTACATAGTATGGGTCGAATAGACCGGATCGTCCCGCCAAAGCTCCACAGCGTCGCAAAGCGCAACGCCCTCACGCACAGCGCGGTCGCGCGTAGCGTTCATATCAATCACGCGCTGGTTACTCGAGCCCCTAAAGCGCAATGAGATATCGTACAGATCCTGAACAAACGGGCCATCCACCAACATATCGAGGCAAGCCAGGATACGGTCCGTGACCTCGGTATGATGACGGCCACCCGGCATAAGCTCCTCGAGCACGTCGCCGGTAAAACACCAAATGGTCTTTCCTGACCCCACAGGATAAGTGGCACGAACACGCTCAATGAAATCAACGAGTCCCGCCTGATTCTCAGGTTCCATGGGCTCGCCGCCCAGAATCGTCAGGCCGTCAATAAAGGGATGATCGAGGCTCTCGATAATCTTGTCCTCGACGACACGATCGAACGTTTCACCCGCGGCAAAGTCCCACGCGACGGAGTTAAAGCAATTCTTGCACCCGCGACGGCACCCGCTCACAAACAGAGAAGTACGAACGCCTTCCCCATCAGCAATGTCGAAATACTTAATGTTCGCGTAGTTCATAGGTAACTCTCCCGGGAGGCCGAGACATATCATCCCGTCCTCAAACATTCTCGGCCTTCGGCCTGCGAAACTGCGGGCGGGACGATATGTCCCGGCCTCATGCAAAGGGTAACTCAATGAACGAAGCGAACATCGAGTATAGGGTTCGAGGTCCAATAAAAACTTTGTTGCAGCTCAACCGTCATCGCAAGCAAAGCGTTGTTGCAAGTCAACTCATTTCCGCTAAGAACCTCGAGGAGTGAGCAGACCGCATGATGCATCTCAGCTACGTCAACTTGACTGCCCCGTAGCGAGGCCCCGGACCTTTGCTCGATATGAGTTCCGCACGAACAGGAGGCGCCAGTGGCGCCTCCGTCGTGAGCCAGGACTGTCCGAAATAGCGAGTAAAGGCCCGGGGCCTCGCTACGGGGCGGCCTGGGATGGTTATTAGAGATGCAGCACGCGGTCGCGGATCTCCTCGGTTCGGCCCTGGTTCCAGAACTGGGTACCGATGTAGCCGCACGTACGACGAGCGACAT
>CAJMRZ010000006.1 GCA_905215945.1 uncultured bacterium
CTGCGTGCCTAACGATCTACGACATGTGCAAGGCCGTCGATCGCGGCATGGAGATCGTCGACGTGCGCCTGCTGCACAAGGAAGGCGGCCGCTCGGGTGTGTGGGATCGTGCAGAGCGTCAGGCCGCTGCCGTTGAGTCCGTGGCCGCTAACGGTGCCGCGCCCGCGAGCGCACCCGTCGCCGTCGCGCCCGCAGCTCCCACTCCGACCGTCCCCGCGATCGCGTTTATCGGCTACCAAAACTCGGGCAAGACCACGCTCGTCGAGAAGGTTATCGCCGAGCTCACCCGCCGCGGCCTGCGCGTGGGTTCGCTCAAGCATCATGGGCACCACGGCTTTGATATCGATGTGCCCGCTAAGGACACCTGGCGCCATCACCAGGCCGGATCCAAGCATGTGGGACTTATCTGCGCCACGCGCTGGGCGGAGTACGCCGACACGCGTGAGGAGGACGAGATGCCCGCGCGTGAGCTGCTGTCGCGTTACAACGATGTTGACGTGGTGATCATCGAGGGCTACAAGACCGAGGGCTTCGACAACATCGTGGTCGCGCGCTCCGGTGTCGACCGTCTGCGCGGCAAGAGCTCGCTCGACCTGGTCGACGGCCACACGCTAGCCCTTGCCTGCAACGAGGCCCTGGCACGCCAGGCGTTCGATGCCGGCTTTGCGACTCGAGCCATCAACATCAACGACGCCCGAGCCATCTGCGACCTGATCCAAGACCACCTTCAGGCTTGACGCTGCGCCGGCCCCAAGCACCCCATCTCGCCCCTCAAGCCGTCGCTCGCGTACCAAAGTACGCGTCGCTCCTCTTTCGGGGCGACCTGGGGCACTTGGAACCGGCTCGCTGCGCTGCCATGGCAGGTTTTATCTGGGCAAACGTCACTTCCACCACAAGGGGGGCGGGCACCTTTGTGGTGGATTTTGCTTTGCAGTAAAAACCATCACAACATTCAGCGAAAATCGCGATTTTGCCGAAAAACGTCGAATGTTGTGATGGTTTGCGCCCCGGGCCAGGCCATTCTGCGAGTCCGGCCACCACAAAGGGGACAGGCACCTTTGTGGTGGTTTTTGCTTTGGTAGATGGTTGGGACATGCCTTAAAATCTACCAAGTAGTTCATGACGGGCGAAAAACGGAGAGAAGGGTCCTGATGCGTCCTTAATGTTTCATGCGGATAGATTGATTTGACAGACGGTGGCGAATGCCCGCCGTCCGCATTCGTATGAAACAAGGAGTCTCCATGCTTGCCTCTCTTTTCTCAAAACCTCAACCATCGCTGTCCGTGCAGGCCAAGCGCCTGGTGGCGATGCGCTTTCTCATCTACACCGGTTTTCAGACCAGCTACTTTATCGGTGTCATCGGAACGCTCACCTATGCAGACGATGCCTCGGTCGTGGCGACATCGCTGGCCGTCCTCTTTATGAACGTCTTCGTAATCTTGGGGTCCTTTGCGGGTGGCGCTGCGCTCGACGCCTGGGGCCCGCGCCGTCATTTCTTGCTGAGCATCGTGGGCACGCTGGCAACCGGCGTGGCGATCCTCGTTTTTGGCAGCGCGACCGGCATCGTCCTGCTCGGCGCGGTGCTCCTGGGCTTCGTGATGGGGCTTGCCCAGCCCATCGCTACATCCTATCCAGCCTACCTCACCGATGATCCTCTCGAGCTCAAAGACATCAACTCAGCCATCGTCATGTTTTCAAACGTGAGTATCATCGTTGGCCCCACGCTGGGCGGCTTTGTCGCAGCTGCTGCGTCGTCGCGTGCGGTGTTCGTGCTCATGATGATCTTTACCGTACTGGCGCTTATTGCCGGTTGGGGCTTTAGACCAAGTGCGGGTCAGGCCGCCACGCACGAAGGCAAACCCGCGATCGGTGACATCACATCGGACAAGGCCAGCCAAAGCCCCGACCCCAACACATCTTCCCGCGTCACCTTCGTGACCAGCATCAAGACAGTCTTTACCAACAGCGTCCTCACCCTGCTGTTCTGCATCATCTTCCTCTCGAACTTTGGCTACGGTGCCTTCGATCCACTGGAGTCGTTCTTCTACCGCGATATTCTGCACGTCGGTGTCGAATGGATGGGCTGGCTCTCGTCGGCCAGCGGTGTGGGCGCGGTGCTGGGCGCCGTGGTCGCGCTCCGCTTGCCGCCGCGCCTGGTCAACCTTAAAACGCTGCTCGGGGCGCTTATGTCCGTGGGCGTGGGAAGTCTGATTTACGTGGGGACACCGTACGTGGGCGTAGCCCTTGTCGGCCAGATTGCCCTGGGCGTGGCCTGGGGCGTCGTCAACCCGCTCCACAACACGATCGTGCAAACGACGGCCCCGCTCGGACAGCTCGGCCGCGTCAACTCGGTCATGGGCTTTGGCAACATGTTCGCCGGCGTGGCGCCGCTGGCGATTGCCCCGTGGCTGGCGGCGACGTTTGGCGTGCAGCAGACGCTCGTAGGGGCGGGCATGGTCGTGACGGCGGTTCCCGCGGCGCTGCTGCTGTTTGGACGCCGGCATTTGGATCGTGCCGCAAGGCAGTAAAAACCATCACAACATTCGATGAAAATTGCGATTTTGCCGAAAAAGGTCGAATGTTGTGATGGTTTGCGCCCCGGGTCAGGCCATCCTGCGAGTCCAGCTACCACAGAGGGGCCAGGCACCTTTGTGGTGATCGGGTCCCAGCGGCCTGCGCCTTGGTATACCATGTACGCCGTTCACGAATACGCCCCACACCGCCGCACAACCCAGAAAGGCCCCCATGGACACCACCTTCAGCCACATCAAAGCCGTGTTCTGCGATATCGACGGCACACTGCTCACGAGCCAGCACACGGTGTCCCCGCGCACCGTGGCGGCGATTCGCGCACTGCGCGAGCGCGGCGTGCTCTTTGGCCTGTGCACCGGGCGCGACGCCCGCGCGACCGAGGCCATGTACGAGCTCTGGGGTATCGAAGGCCTGGTGGACGTGCTCGTGGGCTGCGGCGGCGCCGAGGTCATCGACCGCGCGCACGACATCAACGAGCTGAGCTATCCGCTACCGGGCGAGACCATCGCGCACATCTGCGAGCACATGGCAGGCCTGCCGGCAACGCCCGTTTGCCCTCGGGACGGCGTGCTCTATGTGCCCGAGAGCAATGCATGCGTCGAGCACCTGTCGCGTGTCGACGGCGTGCCCTACAAGGTGGTCGACTTTGCCGAGTTTTTACGCGAGCCGCAGGCCAAGGTGATGTTTACCATGGCGCCCGAGGTAATGCCGCGGGCGATTGAGCGGGCGTCGACGTTTGCCGATGACACCGTTAAGGCGGCGGCTCTGCAAACCACGCAGCGGCTCTACGAGTTCATGGATCCGCGCGTGTCCAAGACGCGCGGCCTTGTGCGCGTGGCGGAGCTCAACGACATGGAGCTCCAAGACATCTGCGTGTTTGGCGATGCCGATAACGACACCTGCATGGTGGCCGACGCCGGCGTGGGCGTGGCCATGGCAAATGGCAGCGACGCCACCCGCGCCGCCGCCGACTTTGTAACCGCCAGCAACGACGAAGACGGCATTGCAATCTTTATCGAGGAACATCTGCTGTAGCGCCGGGGGAGAACCACCGCAATGGGGACAGGCACCTTTGTGGTGGCCTCTGGCGATTTGGGTGAATTGATACCTAAAATCTGCGTGAAAAAACAAATAACGTTGCCTGAACATCACGCTTCTAACTGCCGATGGGTTAAGATATTCTCACCAGTTTGGTAGGATATTCCTTCCGGTTAATGACCTACTGCTCACGGTCGATTTTCGAACGTGAGCGGGATGTTTGCTCTTGAGCAAAAATTTGTGCAAATAATTCTAATGCCATTAAAAAATGATGTGCAACTAAATTACCAGTAGAAACAAAAAATAGATAGCGAATAAACGAAGGTAAATCTGAGCAAATGTCAAGAGAATTGAGAATCCGCTACAAAAATGTCGGTATTGTTGCTCAGATGTCTAAACAATCGTTACAATATGTACACAAAACGTGTGCAATTTCAGATTGCGCAGATACGTTTGATAGTGAAAGAGCAAGATCGCGGTCTCTTGGGGAGGAGACATCGATGAAAGCAAATTCAGACAAATCTAAGCAGAGTAAAATAGCGACGCGCCGTGTACTGGCAGGCGTTTTGTGCGGAGCCTCCGTTTTGAGCCTGGTACTGTCGCTCGTTATGCCCCCGATCTCGCAGGCCATCGCCAACGATGCCCAGACAGTTTCTACCGCGGAAACTGTAATGGGGGGGTGTTCCTATAGTTTTGTCAACTGGGAAATGCTCTTCGTGCGACCGAATCGCGGCATGCTGACGCCAAGCCATTAGGCCGGTGGGCTTCAGTCTGCTCGGTGCGTTTCGGCTAGGCTGCGTAAGGCACCCTGTCTCGCATGACCGCGTAGATGACCTTCAGTCTCTTTCGCGCCAGCGCCTTGAGCGCCTTGCCGTGCGACATGCCCCGCTCTCGGCACCTGGTGTAGTAGTCGCCCCATCTCCCCTCTGTCCGGGTGAGGCAGTTACATGAGAATATGAGCAGGTTCTTCAGCCTCTTGTTGCCTTGGCGCGATGCCGTCACCGAGGAGATCGAGGTTCCCGACTGGCGGTTGCGCGGCGCCAGGCCGCAGTACGACGCGAGCCTGTCGTGACTGGGGAAGTCTTCGATGTCGATGGAGATCGCAAGCTCGGAAGCGGTTTTGGGCCCGATGCCCGGCACCGTCAGGAGGCATCGGTAGGTATCGTCGCCCTCGAGCAGGGCGGAGATCTCCGCCGTGATCGCCTCGATCTCCGCCGAGTTCTCGGATATCCTGCGCGCGAGCAGTTTCACCGCCCGGTCCTCGGCGGCGACGACCGACGCATCCGGCCTTGTCGAGGAGGTTGTCGAGCGGACGAGGGCCTCGATCTTACCGCGCGCCGCCCCACGCGTGAGCGCCGCCGCCCTGCGGGGCCCGGCGTCGGCTACCGACCAGGCCCCGCCGAGGGATGCCATGAGCCTCAGCTGGGGCCCGTCGGACAGGTCGACCAGTGCCTCGAAGGCGGGGCACGATTCCAGCAGGATGCTGCGCAGCCGGTTCTTATTCCTAGTGTTCTCGCAGGTCAGGAAGTTCCTCTGGGCGGCCAGCGCCCTCGCCGCCGCAATCGTCGGACCTGGGTCTCCGACCGGCAGGAGCGCGTCGGGGATGCCAAGCGCCGTCTTCGCGATGACCATCGCGTCTCGCTCGTCGGTCTTGGCGTCGCCGGCGAAGAGCCTGGCGGCCCCGTGCGCCGCGAGTCCCGGCAGGTACGCCGCCGACATCCCGGCCGCCCTGGCGCGGGCGAGCGCGAGGGCGCCTATGTTGCGCGACTGGTCGACGACCACGAGCGCATCGGGGAAGCGGCCGAACAGCGAGTCCAGGTCGTCCTCCCTGTTCGCGACGGGGGTGCTCAACAGCACCTCGCCGTCTCGAGTCGCGACGCATGCCCAGTGGGACGATTTCCCGACATCGAGCCCGATGACGGCTTCCGACATTCTAATTGGTGCCACGGTGGTATCCTCCAATCGGTAGGCCGATCGGAACCCCTCCCCGCGACACCCACATTACCTGGCCGTGGCGCTTGCGCCCGGCAGTTTCCTATCAGTCGTCCGGAGCGGCGAGCGCCCCCGGTGGCAACACCCCCCGGGCCCTCTACGGGGCAGGGGCTGACGGCCGTCCGGGGCGGTCGGCCAGCGACCACCGGTACGGCTCAATCGTATAGCCGTGCAACGGAAAAGAGCCGCCCTTTCGGACGACTCAAACTGTAATGGGCTCCTTTGACTGCTCATGTGGTAGCATCGGGTCTCATATAAATGAGGGAGTAGTCGCGTAATCGGGCTCGCCCGCAGAGAGGGAGCCAGACTATGGGACTCGCAGAGCTCGTGTTGCTCGCCGTAGGCCTTTCGATGGATGCCTTTGCCGTTTCCATCTGCAAGGGTCTCGGCATGAAGAAAATCAACCTTAAAGTCGCCGTGGTGCTCGGCCTGTTCTTTGGCGGCTTTCAGGCCGGCATGCCCGTAATCGGATGGGCGCTCGGCAGTCAATTCATGGGCATCATCGGGCCCATCGACCATTGGATCGCCTTTATCCTTTTGGCCTTCATCGGCGGCAAAATGCTGTGGGAGGCTTTTACCGAGGACGAGGATGAAGGCGACGGCAAGGATGCCGAAAAGATTGAACTGGGCGAGTACCTGATCCTCGCCATCGCCACCTCAATCGACGCCCTGGCCGTGGGCATCTCGTTCGCCGCGCTTTCGGTCGACATCGTTCCCGCTGTATCGCTTATCGGCGTCACAACGTTTATCTTCTCCGTCGCCGGCGTAGCGATCGGCCACACCTTTGGCGCGCGCTACGAAAAACCCGCCACCATCGTGGGTGGCGTCGTGCTCATCCTCATCGGACTTAAGATCTTACTTGAGCATCTGGGGATCCTCGCGATATAAAACGCCTCTCATAAGCCAACGTCAATGTAGGGGTCTCATGCAGAGTTTTGCATAATGCCTATTCGTGCAGACTTTTGCATGTCATACTGATATGCAAAAGTCTGCACGTTAGGAGATCGCCGTGAATACCCTTCCCATCACCACACCGCGCCAAGCTGGCATCTACGTGCGCCAGGCACGCGAGGCGCAGGGGATCACCCGTGCCGCCCTCGCTAAAAAAGCCGGTGTTTCGGAACGCCTGCTCGCATCGCTCGAGCTGGGAGACGCCACCGGTATTCGACTCGACAAGTTGCTGACCGTCTTTAACGCACTCGACATAGGTCTCTTCGCGCAAAGCGATAACGACTCCATCGCATCGCCCTCCGAACATCCGACGACGATAGTGAACCTCCCTATCGCGAACTCGAATACCCTGCCAAAGCCAAGCGTAGGCAGACGACCCACTCGACAAGGAACGCCATCTTCCTATGGTGCCTTGCTGGCCCAAATCGCAGCCGAGCAAGGCCTTTCCGGCACTTCAAACCTCTCCTTTGGCTGCAAGGTTGTGAAATAAATGGCAGAGATGGAGCTCGCGACCCTCATTTGTGGCGAAATCGCCGGCACTCTCCGGCAAGACGAGCATGGACTCTGCAGCTTTGCATACGCCCCAACCTATCGCGGAGCACCGTTATCGCTAACAATGCCGCTTTCCAATCGCACGTATGGCCATAACATCGTCCGCCCGTTCCTATTTGGCCTTTTGCCCGACAGTCAAGAGCAGCGTCGCGCTATTGCCACCGAGCATGATGTTGCATCCAACAACCCCGTCGCCCTCTTGTGCCATATCGGTCTTGACTGCGCGGGGGCCATTCAGTTTTGTCGAGCCGATCAATTAGACGCTGCCCGCGGCAGGGTCTCGGCATACTGCCCGCTTACCAATTCTCAAATCGCTCACAAGCTCAAAGCAATTCGCGATGACGAAAGCGAGACATGGATGGGCTCCAACGAAAGCTGGTCCCTGGGCGGCAATCAAGGCAAATTTGCACTAGCTTGGCATGATGGCCAATGGTGCGAATGTCTAGGGTCATCCCCCACTACCCATATCTTCAAAAATGGTGTCGTTGGGTTCAAACATCAGGCCTTAAACGAATTCGTCTGCATGAAAACAGCTCGGCGTGTTGGCATTCCAACTGCCAACGTCTCCTATTGCACATTTGAAGACGAAGCCGCGCTCGTCGTTGAACGGTACGACAGAATGGTCAATAGCAGCGGAAATATCGAAAGGCTGCATCAGGAGGACTTTTGCCAGGCGCTCGGTGTATTGCCAAGCCAGAAATACACCGCCGACGGAGGACCAACCACACGAGACATCCAAGAACGACTGATTAACACAGTCCCCCACCACATGAATCTTGTGCTTTTTACCTATATGTTGTTCTATAACGCCATTATCGGAGCGCCTGACGCACACGCTAAAAACTACTCGCTCATCCTAGGCAAAGGCACAAACGCGGCGCTCGCACCCATGTACGATGTCGCATCGGGGCTGGCATACGAGCGCATGCGCCGCCGGGCGCGCCTTGCCATGAGCGTTGGCGGCGAAAATCGTGTGGGGCGCATCGGTCCAGGCGCTATCCGCCGATACCACGGTATGGGCGACCCCGCGCTGGAGACGGCGCTCACCGATGCCGGGCTAACCGAGAAGTTTTGCTTTGCGACCATGCTGGACCTCGCCTACGAGGTACCCATTTGCATGGAAGAGGTCATGGACGAATACGCCGACCTGCCCGGCATGGCGGACCTGCGCGAGCATATGCTCGGCCCCGTCCGCGAAAACTGTCAGCGAACCCTCGACCTCATCAGGGCAGAAATGGACTAGGTGACCGTAATTTCGCAATTATCAAACAAAAGAGGGGGGGCACCCGTCGCAAACGCTCGAATGCCCCCTCTCGTAATGTCATTTGCAATCCGCTAGCACGTGACTCGGACTGCTGCTAGCGCAACCTTTACGCAGCGAGGCGCTTGAGGACGTCGATGAGCAGCTCGTAGAAGCGCTCGGCAGAAGCGAGCTCCATGCTCTCGTCCGGGGTGTGGACATCGGAGAGCGTCGGGCCCACGGCGATGGCGTCCAGGCCGTGCAGGGCCTCGGCAAACAGGCCGCACTCAAGGCCGGCGTGAATGGACTCGATGCGCAGCTCGGAGCCAAAGAGCTCGCGATAGCTCTCGACGAAGACGTCGCGGACCGGCGAATGCTCGGCATAGCTCCAGCCGGGATACTCGAACTCGAACTTGGCGTCGAAGCCCAGGACATCGGCCAGCGTCTGCAGGCGGTCCTTGAACTCGTTCTGCAGCGAGGTGATCGAGGAGCGCGGGGACAGCATGATCTTGACCTCGTCGTCAGAAGTGGCAACCACACCGATGTTGGAGGAAACCTCGACGGAGCCGTCGGTGGCGACGTTGCGGCGGATCACGCCGTTGGGGGCAAGACGCAGGGCGCGGATGAGGGCAAGCGCGGACTTCTGGTCCATGGCCTCGACCTCGGCGTCGTCGGCAATCTCGACGGTGCAGGTAAAGCCGGGGTCGAAGACCTCGAGCTCGGCGGTGACATCGGCGATGATGCCACGAGCGATCTCGGCCGCAGCCTCGGCGGCAGCGTGGTCGGCGTAGACCAGAACAGCCTTGCACTCACGGTTGATGGCGTTGTCCTTGGTGCCGCCGTTAAAGCTAACGATGGCGGGCTCGCCGGCAACCATCAGGCGGTCGATGATGCGGGCCATGATGAGGTTGCCGTTGCCGCGCTCCAGGTGGATATCGCTGCCGGAGTGACCGCCCAGCAGGCCGGAGATGTCGAGCGTGAGGGTGCTACCGGTCTTGTGCTCGCGCGCGATCGGGCAGGTGTAGGTAACGACGACGCCGCCGGCGCAGCTGACGGTGGCAACGCCCTCTTCCTCGGAGTCAAGGTTAATCATGGTGCGGGCGCTAATCTGGGACTTGTCGAGCGTCTCGGCGCCGACCAGGCCAGTCTCCTCGTCGGTGGTGAATACGCACTCGAGGGCGGGGTGAACGATCGAATCGTCATCGAGAACAGTGAGCATCAGAGCGACGGCGATGCCGTTGTCGGCACCCAGGGTGGTGCCGTTGGCGGTGAGAACGCCGTCCTTGACGACCAGGTCGATACCATCGGTCGTGAAGTCGTGCTCAACGGAGCCCAACTTGTCGCACACCATATCGATGTGGCCCTGCAGCATTACGGTCGGGGCATTCTCGGCGCCGGCAGATGCGGGCTTGCGAATGATGACGTTGTAGACCTCGTCCTGGTACACATCGAGGCCGCGCTCCTTGGCAAACGCAACCAGGAAATCGCTGATGCCCTTCTCGTTGCCAGACCCACGGGGGATCGCGCTGACCTCCTCAAAGAAATGGAACAGCTGGGCGGGCTCGTAGCCGGTAATCTTGTAGTCCATGGTGCCTCCTTGGCGCAACTGGTTAGACAGTAAGACATGCGACTTGTATATTCCCAGACTTTGCGTGCATAAACCAGTCGAAAACGCCGAGCGCCCTCGCATCATCGGCTAACGGTGGACCGTATAGCGTAACGGTCACAACTTCCGCAGCTCTACAAATCGAGGCGCCCTTTTCGGAGCGCCTCGATTGCGCGTATCAAATTGTCGCCACGCCCTACAGCGCGCCGGAACCGGCTTGCATCATGCCGCCGGGGCCCGAGGTCACGCCGCCGCTCACGGGCGCGGCGTTGCCGGTGTGCGGTGCCGCCGGGGCGGTATCGCCACCGAGCGTGCCCGCCGGACGCGGTGCCGGGATCTCGCCCGTGCCGTGGCTAAAGACAAACTTGCCATCGGCCACGTCGCACAGGACGGTATCGCCCTCGCCCCACTCGCCGGCCAGGAGCTCCTCGGACAGCGGGTCCTCGATGAGCTTTTGAATAGCACGGCGCAGCGGACGCGCACCGTTGGTGAGGTCGGTGCCCTCGGCCACGATCTTGTCATAGGCCGCATCGGTGAGCTTGATGTTCATGCCGTTTGCGATCAGGCGCTGGCGCAGGTCGTCCACCAGCAGGTGCGCGATCTTGGTCAGGTTCTCGCCCGAGAGCTTCTGGAACACCACAATATCGTCGATACGGTTGAGCAGCTCAGGGCGGAACAGGCGCTTGAGCTCGCCCATCGCACGACCCTTGATCTCGCTCGACGTGAGACCCTGCTCACCGGTGGTGCCAAAACCGACGCTCGCATCCTGCGCGATCTCGCGGGCGCCCACGTTGGACGTCATGATGATCACGGTATTGCGGAAGTCGACCGTCTTGCCCTGGCTATCAGTCAGGCGACCCTCCTCCAGCACCTGCAACAAAATGTTGAAGATGTCGGGGTGCGCCTTCTCGATCTCGTCGAACAGCACGACCGAGTACGGGTGACGACGAACGGCCTTGGTAAGCTGACCGCCCTCGTCGTGGCCCACGTAACCCGGAGGGCTACCGATAAGCTTGGAGACCTCGAACTCGCTGCCGAACTCCGACATGTCGAAGCTGATGAGCGCGTCCTTACTGCCAAAGAGGTACTCGGCGAGCGTCTTGGCGAGCTCGGTCTTGCCTGTGCCGGTGGGACCAAGGAAGATAAAGCTGCCACCGGGACGGCGCGGGTCCTTGAGCGGCGAGCGGCTGCGGCGCACGGCCTTGGCGACGGCCTCGACTGCCTCATCCTGGCCGATGATGCGCGTCTTGAGCACGCTTTCGGTCTGCAGCAGGCGCCGGCTCTCGCTCTCGGTGAGCGAGGAAACCGGCACGCCCGAGGTCACGGACACGATGTCGGCAATCTGACTCACGTCGATGGTGAGCGGGCTGGCGTCGAGCTCGGCGGTCCAGGCGGCCTTGGCCTCGGCGAGCTCAATCTCGGCGGCCTTCTGCTGCTCGGTGATCTCGGCGGCCTTGTTCATGTCGTCGCTCTCGGTGGCCTCCTGCGCGGCGGCCTTGAGCTCCTCTATGCGATGCTCGGCCTCGCGCACCGGCTCGGGCGCACGATTCGCGGCGATGCGAGCGCGGGCACCGGCCTCGTCGATGAGGTCGATGGCCTTATCGGGCAGAAAGCGATCCTGAATGTAGCGGTTGGAGAGGTTCGCGGCAGCCTCGATAGCACCCTGCGTATAGCGCACATGGTGGTGCTCCTCGTAGCGCGGCTTGAGCGCGGTCAGGATCTTGACCGTGTCCTCGACGCTCGGCTCCTCGACATCGATGGTCTGGAAGCGACGCTCGAAGGCCGGGTCCTTGGTGAGGTACTTGCGGAATTCCTCGGCCGTGGTGGCGCCGATAATCTGGAAGGCGCCGCGCGCGAGCACGGGCTTGAGCATGGAGCTCGCGTCGATGGAGCCCTCGGCAGAACCGGCACCGATGATGGTGTGCATCTCGTCGATAAACAGGATGACGTCGTCGGCCTCGGTGGCCTCCTGGATCACGTTCTTGAGGCGCTCCTCAAACTCACCGCGATACTTGGCGCCCGCGACCAGACCCGGCAGGTCGAGCGTCCAGATGTTCTGGTTCATAAGGTTCTCGGGCACGTTGCCGGCAGCGATCTGCTGTGCCAGGCCCTCGACGATGGCCGTCTTGCCCACGCCGGGGTCACCCAGGATAAGCGGGTTGTTCTTGGTGCGGCGCGAAAGGATCTCCATCATGCGCTGGACTTCCTTTTCGCGGCCAATCACGGGATCGAGCTCGCCGTCGCGCGCCTTCTGCGTGAGGTTGGTCGCGAACTGCTTAAGCGTATCGGTGCCACTCCCCTTTTGCTGAGAGGCATCCGAGCCGCTAAAGAACGGCAGGCCCGCACCGGGACGACCAGCACCGGCGCCGGCGAGCGGACGCTTCTTGTCCTGGTCCTTGGCGGTAAGTTTCTCAATAGCCTTTTTGATGGAGGCGGACGACACACCCAGGCGCATGAGGATGTCCATGGCCATGCCGTTACCCTCTTCGACGATGCCAATCAGCAAGTGCTCGGTCGACACGTAGGTCTGGTTGTTCTCACGTGCCACGCGGAAGGAGCGCTCCATCACGCTAATGACGAGCGGCGTAAAGGCAAGCTTAGCAGCCTCGGTCTCCTCGCTGGGCTCGGGAACCGTGGTCTGGACCTCCTTGAGGGTGTCCATGATGTCGTCGTAGGAGATGTCGAGCGAGCGCAGCGCCTCGGCAGCGATGCCCTCGTCCTCCTTGGCGAGTGCGAGCAGCAGGTGCTCGGTGCCCACCTTATTTGAGTGCAGATCGAGCGCCTCCTGTTTGGCCATCGACATGACCTTGCGCGCTCGATCGGTAAATCTATCTAACATGCTCGTTTCCTTACATGAGTTCATCGAAATCAAAACGCCCGCCCGTTGGCGGCGCTTTTGTCTCTTTACCCACAGGTTGTCTATGTTAACAGCTGGAGGAATATCTATAAACCCGGCTCACATGAATGCAGGTTATGACCGCATCGCGGGACTCACCGCGCGATGCGCGACAGGCGCCCCGCAAGAGAAACCCTAGGCGTCTTTCACCACGTCGGGACTCGTCGCACGCGATGCGCGATAGGCATCGGCCTCCTTGGAGACGCGTTCGAGCAGCTCGGATGTATCGACGCCCTCGACTTGCGCGACCGTTTCCACCGTCTGCATGGCGACCGCCCTCAGGTACGCGCACGCGCTGTCCCCCAGCTGCTCGAGGTCTATCTCCTCGCCGCCCTCCCGGGCAAAGCCGACCGCCATCACAAAGCCCATGATGCCCGAGACCAGAAAGCCCACCGCAAAGCTCGAATCTGCCTTGAGCTCTTCTCCGTCGGGGTGGACGATCTCTCTCACGCGGTCGATGATGATCGTATGGATGCCCTGCACGACCTGCTCGGCGGCACCCGCCCTCATGGTGATGACGATGCGCCGCAGCAGGCAGCGGACGTCGCGCCGGTCGAACGCCGAAAGGTCGCCCTCGCTCGAAAAATGCCAGAGGGCATCGGTGATGAGCTCGTTATCCTGCAGCAGCTGGGCTATGGCGATGGCGACGAGTTCATCGAAATCGTGAAAATAGTAGTAAAACGTTCCGCGATTGCACTGGGCGGCGCGGGTCACCTCGCCAACCGACAGCTCGAAGATGCTGTTGTTCTCGATGAGCTCCCAAAACGCCTCGATGATACGGGTGCGTGCATCGGGCGCATCGGCGTCCTTACGCGGTCTCGCCATGCGCCTCACCGCACCCCTGCGCCTTGGCGTTCATGATGAGCATCTGAAGACGGTTCTCCACGTTGGCGAAGCTCACGTCGGGATCGTAGTCGAGCGGCAGGAACTGCGCCGTGGGATACTGCTCCTTGAGCGCATGGATGAGCCCGCGCCCCACGACATGGTTGGGCAGACACCCGAACGGCTGCAGGATCACGAAGTTGCGGCAGCCGCGCTTGGCGTGCTCGAGAATCTCCGCCGGAATCAGCACGCCCTCGCCCGCATCGAACGTATGGTGCAGGATCTTATCGCTCGCGCGCACGAGCTCGGGCATGCGCGTCGGCGGCTCGTAGAGCGGGCTCGCCGCGCCCAGGCGGTCGCAACGGTCGTGCGCGAGCTCGAACAGGTTGTCCGCCGTGGCGTACCAGGCCTTTTCGGGCAGCGACAGGTCGACGTGGAACTCGCGCGACTGCGCATGCTTGTAGAAATAGGTCTTGCGGATCACGTCGGTCATGCGCGCCTCGATGACCTCGAGCCCGTTGTCCTCGAGGTAGCGCTCGATCTCGTGGTTGGCGCCGAGATGGAAATTGAGCAGGTACTCGCCCACGATGAGAACGGTCGGATGCGGGTTCGAGCGGTCGTACGGAACGGCGTCCATGATCGCAAGCGCGCGTTTGAAGCCCGTCGCCTGGCCTCTCAGCCCGGAGCGCTCCATGCCCTCGATAACCTCATCGAGCGCGCGGTCGAACGCAGCGTCCGCCGCGCCCTTCTCGAGCTCGTAGGGACGGATGCGCCTAAGCAGGGCCTCGAGGGCATCGATCATGGGAAGACCGTAGGCGATCTGGATGCTCGGGCCAAGGCCGAGCTTGAAGCCCGGATGCGCATTGTGGGCATCGACGTCGTCGTTGGTGAGCACCGGGACATAGTCGTATCCCGCGTCGTCGAGCGCGCGGCGCAGCAGGGGCATGTAGTGCGTCAGGCGGCAGTCGCCGATATACTTGCCAGTCACCACGGCGACGTCGTGCGGGTCGTACTTACCGCTCTCGAGTGCCGCGAGCGCCTCGCCGATCACGATTTGCGCGGGGAAGCAGATGTCGTTGTGCACATAGCGTTTGCCCAGGCGGATGGCATCCTCGCGCCCGATATCAAGGGCCTCGGCGCGCACGCCCTGATTGCGCATCGCCGCGGTCATGAGCCTGCAGAACGCATGGGAGGTGTTGGGGACCAGCGCGATCTTGTCGTGCCGGTCGCGCTTGGTGTACTTGACCTTATACGGGTCGTCGAGCGGATGGACCGCGTGCACCCGGGCGCCCTCGGCACGCTCCTCCGCGCGACGACGGTTGACCGACTCGATAAACGAACGCACGCGAATGCCCATGGGACCGGCGACGTCGCTCTCATCGAGCTTGATCATCATCGGAACCTTGGAGCCCATCTCGCCCATCATGCGCGCGATCTCGTCGGTGAGATACGCATCGTGGCCGCAGCCGAAGCTGCCCATCTGCACGAGCTCGAGCTCGGGCGTCGATGCGACGATGACCGCGCACGACAGCATGCGCGCATGGTAGTTGTTCACGATGTCGATGCGGCTGTTGGAAAGATCGACGTTGCAGACCCCCGGCACCGCATCGGGCGTCAGCACGGGGATGCCGCGCTCAGAGAAGAGCTTGGGCAGCCCGTGGTTGACCAGCGGGTCGTTGTGGTACGGGCGCGAAGCGATCACCACCGCGTAGCCGCCGTCCTCGCGCACGTTCTCGAGCACCTGCCTGCCGCGCAGCTGCAGCTGGTTCTCAAACGTCTCCTGCGCGCGGTCCGCCTGCTCGGTCGCCTTGGCAACCAGGTCGGCATCGATATCGAAGGTCTCCTTGCACCACGCCTTGAGCTGGCGGTTTCGGTCGCCCTCGTCGTACCAGTGGAACAGCGGCGTATCGAACGGAACGCCGAAACGCTCCTCCGGGTTATCAGAATTGCGCATCACGTAGGGGTATCCCTTTACGACGGCGCACATCCACTCGCTGGTAGAGGCGGTGTTTTCGGTGGGCACCGTCGTGATGATGGGCATGAAGATGCGGTCGACGCCGGCGTCGACGAGATTGCGGATGTGCCCGTGGACGAGCTTGGCCGGGAAGCACACGGTGTCGGATGTGACGTGCGCCAGACCGCGCTCGTACATCGCCTTGGTGCTGCGTCCCGAGACGCGCACCTTAAAGCCGAGCGTGCTGAAGAACGTCGACCAGAACGGCATGGTGTCCCAGAACTCGAGCACACGGGGAATGCCGATCGTGACATCGCGCCCCCCGCTGACGGGAACCGTGGGGTACGACTCGAACAGCAGCTTCTCGCGGTCGACAAAGAGATTGGGGGCAGCCGCGGTCCGGTCGCGCCCCGTGCCGGGTGCATGTGCCTCGCAAGCACCCTGCGGACGCAGCTCCTCCGCCGCGGGAACCTCGCGCACGAGCTCATCCCATGAGATGGCGCCGCCGCGCGGGCAGCGATTGCCCGTGACGTAAAGCGAGCCGTCGCCAAATGCCACGACCGCGCGCTGGCAGCGGTTGTTGCACCGACGGCAGGTAACGCCGCCGAACTCGCGATGCTCGAAGCGCTCCACGGCATCGAGCCCGATAAACGACGTGCCGGCGTCGCCCTTGCGGCATTCCTCGCGCGCGAGCAGGGCGATACCGATAGCGCCCATCAGCCCCGGGTGGGGCGCACGCGTGACGGGTTTGCCCAGATACTGCTCGAATGCGCGCAGCACCGCGTCGTTTCGGAACGTGCCGCCCTGGACGACGACTTTGTCGCCCAGACGGTTGAGATTTGAAACGCGAATGACCTTGGTGAACACGTTCTCGATAATCGAACGGCAGAGACCGGCCATGATGTCGCCCGGACCCTTACCGCGCCGCTGCTCGGAAACGACGCTGCTGTTCATGAACACCGTGCAGCGGCTGCCTGCCGAGAACGGCGGGGGCTTTGGACGAAAATGCCTCGGTCGCGATATCCTCAACGGCTATTCCGAGGTTTTTGGCAAAACCCTCGAGGAACGAGCCGCAGCCCGCAGAGCACGCCTCGTTGACGACGATATCGGTCAGCACGCCGTGGTTGAGCCAGATGGCCTTCATATCCTGTCCGCCGATGTCGAGCACGAAGGTCGCATCGGGAACGCATGCGCACGCGGCGCGGGTGTGCGCGACCGTCTCGACCGTATGGTAGTCGGCGTGGAACGCGCGCGCGAAAAGCTCCTCGCCGTATCCCGTGGTGCCCACGGCATCGATCGCAAGCGTGACTCCCGCTGTCTCCCAGCGGTTCTTCAAGCTGACAAGACCCTGTTGGGCGACGTCGAGCGGTCTGCCGTTATTAGACGCGTAGAACGAATCGACAAGCTCACCCGCCTCATCGACCAGGGCGAACTTGGTCGTCGTGCTCCCCGAATCGATACCGAGCGCCACACGCACCGTCTCTCCGGGCGCATACGCATCCGGACCCTTTGCCGGCGTCTCTTTGCCATGGCGTGCCGTAAAATCCGCCTGCTCGACAGGTGTGGCAAAAAAGGGCTGGGCAAGACGTCCCTCCCCGCTTGCGGGCGCGACCGTCTCGAGCTTATCCAGCCGGACAAAAGCGTCGGGAAGGTCGATCGGTTGGGACGATGCGAACATGTCGGTCAGCGACAGGGCGGCACCGCGCGCGACCATGATCTGCGGATCGCGCGGGACGATAACCTGATCGTCCGATAGATTCAGTTGCTCCCGGAACACGCGGACCAGCGTGGGGTTGTAGGCGAGCGTACCGCCCTCGAAGATTACCGGCGGCTCGATGTCGATACCCTGGGCCAGACCGCCGATCGTTTGGCGGGCGACCGCGTGAAGCGCCGAAAGCGCCAGGTCGGTGGTAGGAATGCCCTCGTTGAGCAGCGGCTGGATATCGGTCTTTGCGTACACGCCGCAGCGGCCCGAGACCTCGTGGACGGTCGTTCCCCGGCTTGCGAGCTGCTCGAACTCGCCCGATTCGGTGCCGACCCCCATGAGCTTTGCCATCTCGTCGATAAATGCACCGGTACCGCCTGCGCACGAGCCGTTCATGCGCATGTCGGCAACCTCGATGTCTCCCTTATCGTTGGTGCGGAAGAAGATCATCTTGGCGTCTTGGCCGCCCAGCTCGATGGCGCAGCGCGTCTGCGGATAGAACCTGCTGATCGCGAGCGCGTTGGCGACCACCTCCTGAACGTACGAGGCGCCCAGCGCGGTCGCGATATCGCGCGCACCCGAGCCGGTCACCGCAACGCGCAGCGACTCATGGGGAAAGCGCTCGGCGAGCTCGCCGAGCATGGCGCGCACGCTCGCTGTCTGACACGCCCCGTGGCGGCGATATCCCCACCACGCCTCGGTCATATCCTCGTGCATCGCGTAAACTTTGGTCGTCGTCGACCCTACGTCCAGTCCTACTAGCAACGCCATAATGCTCCGTCTCTCGCATTTTTCCTGCTAGAGATATACCACTCTACGTAATACAACAGACTGTTGTATTTAAACTCCGTATAAAAAGCGGCTGCCGAAACGCTTCAGCAGCCGCCGAATGCACCAACAGATTGTTCTGCGCGCTAGCACGTCGGGCAACGGAGCAGCACGGGCCCTCCGGTCATGCGCACCGCTCACGCCCGCGATGTCGCCGAGAGAGCTATCCACGCTTAGGGCTCCAACCAAGCAAGTCGCCCGCGCTCAGCAGATCCCTAAGCGAGCTACTCGCACTCAGGAGCCATAGCCTGCTCCAAGAGCTCGGCATGCTCCTCCTCGAAAACCGTCCCCACAGGGAAGGCGCGACGGAAGACGAAGCGGGAAATCGGACCGGCTACCAAAAGGTTCCACGGCAGCGCCATCACAAAATTATGCGGGATGTTGATCATCCAGATCGCGGGCACGGAATACAGGTTCGCAAGGATGCCGCCGGGCATGTGCGTCAGACCCTCGCAGGCACCGTACAGCGACATGATGATAACCATGGGGACGACCATGCAGGAGCTGACGGCGAGCGTCATGGCAAGTGGCGAGCTCTTGCCCGGCGTGACCAAGTACTTAAAGGCGAAACCCTTGGCGAGCGGGCTGGCGACGAACCAGTCGCAGCACATGGCAAAAATGTAGGCAACGGGGAAGCCGAGCCACGCAGCGGCAACGACCTCGCCGTTGATGGCCCCATGCTGCAGGGCAACGTTGTAGATGCTCATCCAGAGCACCATGCAAAAGCACATGATAAAGGTGAACAGCAGGCTCTCTCGTTTGTTGATAGGCATAAAGGGCAAAATCCTTTCTGTGTTACGCCGCGGCACCACGCAACAAAAACGGGCGGGCAAGATGGAGCTGTTGGGACTTCATCTCGCCCGCCCGTGGTACGTGCGTCTGCGACTACTTATGTGGTGGAACCAGCCTAGCACGAAACGCATGCGCTTCGTAAGCGTTGAGTTTATGAAGATGCAGGGCACCGATAATCCCCCGACCCCATAAGTTGCGGTGGAATACGGACTGTTTTGACCCTTTAAGCAGCAATTCAGTCCCTATTTCACCGCAACTCATTTGGTGCAAAGTAACCTGTCCCCCTTGTACCAATTAGCTGGTGTGGCGCCAGCGAGGGTCGGTGAGCGTACGCGCCACACCCAGTCCAACGGGCAGAAACGCTACGATGAGCACTGCGCGCACAAACCAGCCGAGCATATTGACCGTGTCGAAGGTGCACATGTAATACATCGAGCGATACAGATACAAGCCCGGCACCATAATGACAATCGAAGGCACCGTGAGGGCGATGCGCGGGTAGGTGAGCTTGACTTCAGCCAAGCTTGCGAGCAGCCCCGATACCAACGCGCCGATAAACGCTGCTGCCTCGGGAGGCATTCCCGTGCTGAGGCCCAGGAAGGGAATCATCGTCGGCGCATCGACAAGGGTCAGACGCAGGGTATTGGACACGGCGCCGATCAACCCAGCTGCCGCGGCCATCTTTACCGGGCTGTTGAACATCACCGAGAAGCCGAATACGCCAACGAAGCTCATCACCACGCGCAGGAGCGTAAGGGCAAGCGGCGAAAGGCCCAGTGGGGCAAAGTCGTCCGGCGCCAGGCCAACACACTCGGCAACCATCCAACCTACGAGGGTCGCCATCACAATAATCGATACGGCATATGAAAGGCGCTCGATACCGCTTCGCATGTCGAGCTTAGCGATGTCGAGGCCTGCCGTAATGAGTGGAAAGCCGGGAATCACAAAGAGCATGGCGCCGATATAGCCTTCTTGGTGCGACATTGCCCCCGGTATGACCTGGCCAAGGCCGAGCAATGCCAGCAGATACGAAACGCAAGCGAGCGCAACGCCGGTCGTCAGCGCGCTGAACTGACCAAGGCCTTGCTTGAGAATATGGGAGCGGGCAAAGTTGCCGACACCCGCGCCCACGAACGCGCAGGCCATCTCGATAGGGCCGCCGCCGAGCAAAAAAACGAAGGCGCCACAGGCGCAGGCCGCCGCAAGGCCCTGTTGCCAAGGCGCGTAATCAGGTTTTGAACTCTCAACGGTCTTGAGCATCTCGTGATACTCGTGCACCGTGAAGCGACGACCATAGGTCTCGATTTCCTTGAGGAAACTCTCCATCATCCAAATGCGATGGGTATTGACGCCCGTTGTGGGCAAGCTGACGACCTCATTAAAGCAGTGACCATCTTCGATGCAGGTGCACTCAAACGACAGAAGACTTAAGTCAACGTGGATGGTGACACCGAGTACGGCGGCAACACGATTCATGGTATCGCGCACGCGCCAGGCACCCGTTCCGCTTGCCAGCATAAGCATGCCGGTGCGGCAGATGATGGATGATTTATCGGTGAGCGGCGCATCGACGGCAAGCTCATCGCCTGCCGTCACGATCTGGTGCCAGTCAGTTTTCATATGGAGCGCGCCGGCACGAACGCCGTGGTGCATGGGGGCTCTCGAAAGCAGCGAGTTAAGGCGCGAAGGCTGTGAGGGCTCCGCCGATTCGCCCTCGTCCTCGTCGGGCTCTTCATCGACCAGATCAAAGGAATCAAGCGGCGCTGGCTCGCGACGGTCGATCAGCTCCTCGTCCTCATCATCAAAGTAATTGAACTGATCGAGCATGTCCTCTTCGATTGAACGCTCGCTCGCGTCGTCCATATAGACGCTCCCTTCCTACCGACTAACCCCCATCCTAGGCAGCAACGGCTAAAGGAAACATAAAAGAGACGGCTGTCATGCGAGCCATGTGCTCAACAGCCGTTGGGCAGTCGTTTAAGAACGTCCCCAATGACTACATCGAAGTTCTAAGTGTCAACCAAGTCAACGCCGCAGGTAGAGGACGGACAGCGAGCGACGTCCAGGGCGAACAAGTTGGCATGAAAAAGGCAAGGCATAGACCTTCTGGTCATGCCTTGCCTTTT